>NZ_JBYCLE010000071.1:0-17927 GCF_057473765.1 Mycobacterium sp. TH-M106
GATCGCGGCAGTGTTCTGCCCGAAAACATTGCCCGCCACCAGCGACGCCAACGACGCCCGATTCGCCGCGATCACCGCCGGCGGCACCACCGCGGCGAACGCCGCCTCGTAAGCCGCCGCCGCCGCCCTGGCCCCGTTAGCCGTCTGCCCGGCCTGCGCGGCGGTGGTCTGCATCCACTCCACATACGGCGCCACCGCCGCCGCCATCGACGCCGACGCCGGACCCAACCACGACTCATCGGTGAGCTCGGAAATCACCGCCCGATACGAACCCGCCGCCGAACTCAACTCCGCCGCCAACTTGTCCCACGCCGCCGCGGCCGCCATCAACGGCCCCGACCCCGCACCGGCATACATCCGACCTGAGTTCACCTCCGGCGGCAACGCCGCAAAATCGACCACACTCAAACCTCTCAGCTGCTCTGTTCCGCCGAACTTGATCAGTGTTAGCTTCGACTGTTACATCTCGGGGTCGTTCAGATCATGTTTCGGATAACTTAGTGATCTGAGTCATACGATGTCAAGCATCTGCGTAACATACCCGATTACGCGAGCTTCCGGGCTTGGTCACGCGAAACCGGTAGAAAGTGTTTGACGAGGGAGGATGGAGGTTGGGGACATCATCGTCGCTGATGCCCGCCGGTCCTTATACAGGAGATTCAGTGAACTGTCCAACATTAATTTGTAAACTGTGAGTTAACCTTGAGCCTACTGACGTTTGACCAGATCAACGCCGCATCGGATTGGTTGAATCCCGTGATACGAACGACGCCGATCATCACCTCGCGCATGCTGTCGGATCACAACCGGTTGCCGGTCCCATGGTGGGTTTCGTCGTCTCAGTCGAGGAGGAAATAGCGTGGCGGGTCTTAGATCAACGGGCTCGACAGTCGGCCGGCCGAAGCAAGAGACCCGGGTGGAAAGGCAGGCGCGCACCCGCGCGGCTTTGCTGCACGCTGCCGAACGGGTTTACCGGGAACGAGGCTTCGGCGGTGCCTCGGCCGTCGAGATCGCGCGGTGTGCGGGTTTCTCGACCGGGGCGCTCTACAGTAACTTCGCCAGCAAGGAGGATCTGCTGCTCACTGTGCTCGACGAGCACTCGGTCGCGAATTCCGAGCGGCTGGCCACCGTGGTGAACGCAGCCGACTCGATCGATGAAGTGGTGAACCGTGTCCATGACTGGTTCGCCGAACGGTTGGCGGACGGCAGGCACTGGCGCGCCCTGGAAGTCGACTTGGCCATTGCGGCGCTGACCAAACCGGAAATGGCTGCACGGCATCGGCTTCGGCAGCGCACCTTCATCGGTAGGCTCGCGAAGCTGTTGGAACAGCAGGCCGGCCGGTTCGGGGTCACCTTACCGCTGGATACCCACACTTTGGGTGTGGCCTTGAACGGTTTGGGTGACGGCTTGTCGGTGAATAGCCTGCTGGATCCCGATATCGACGCGGTCGCCGTGTTCCAGCGAACATTCATCCGTCTACTTGGGCTGACGAAGCCGTCGGAGCGAACACCGTAACCGTCACCGTCACCGTCAGGCCCATCGCCCTACGCGTTTAAGTGATCCCAAGCCCGGTCGATCCCCCAGCCCAGCCGTAGCATCGGCGCGGAGGACAGCGGCGTGGGAGCGAACCGTGGTCGTGCGTGCCACACCGTTTCGAGGTCGTCGTGCTGCTCGTCGCCGGCCAGTCGATCGGCGATCAGAGTCCCCAGGTAGGGCGCCTGGGCCAGACCGTGACCGTTGTAGCCCATGGCGTAGAAAACCCGTCCGCCGGCGCCGCCGGCCACCGGCAGCCACGACGGTGTCATCGCAATCCACCCGCCCCAGGTACGGCACACCCCGACATCGCGCAGTGAGGGGAACCGGTCGTGAAAGCCGCGCAGGATGTCGGCCACGACGCGCTGACTCGGCACTCGCGCACCCAGCGCTCCTCGCGGTTGCTGCGCGACCCGGCTGCCGAAAACAACTGTGTTCCGGTTTGTTTGGTGATAGCTCTCCAGAATGAGGTGCTGGGTGTATACACCACTTCGGCTGGTCCAGCCGGTCGCCTCAAGCCGGGCGGGGTCGATCGGCTCGGTCTCGGCGAGGGTGATCCACAGGGGCGCAACGATCCGCTTCGGCGCAAAGTCGAGATCGCGGGTATAGGCGTTGGTCGCGAGGATGACCCGCTCCGCGCGCACACCACCGCCCGGCACGTTGAGGACGACCCCGCTGCGGTCGCGGTTGAGCGCCAACACCGGTGTCCGTTCGAATACCCTTGCACCGCATGCTAATACCGCTTCACGTAGACCGCGTGCGAACTTGCCGGGGTTCAATATTCCGCCCGCCCGTTCGAGAATGCCGCCGAGAAAAGCCTCGGGCAGGCCTGCATCGCCGCCCGTGACGAAGGCGACGTCGGCGCCAGCGTCGCGGAGGGCTTCCGTGATCCGCTCCGAGCGTCGCAGCTGAGGCATGGTCATCGCTGCTGAGACGTTTCCGGTCGGCTGGTAGTCGCACTCGATCGCGAGTCGGCTGATCAGATCCTCGGTGAAGTGGACCGCGTGGTCGGCCAACCGGACCAGCTTGGCGGCACGGCGACGGTACACAGTGCTCAGCATCCGTGGGTCACCGCTGATCGTGGGCGTCAGATGGCCGGCGTTGCGCGACGACGCGCCCCATCCGCAGAACCCCGATTCGAGCAGAACCACCGTGGCGCCCCGCTCGGCAAGCCGCAATGTGGCCGACATCCCGCTGTAGCCGCCGCCGATGACCGCGACGTCACAGGTCACCTCGCCGGCCAGGGCGGGGGCGACATCCGCGGGTCGGTCGATCCAGCCGCTGAACGACAGGTAGTCGATACGGTCCGGGGTGATCTCGCCAGGGGCCATCGGCTTTACCCTGATGCGCCATCGGCGGGTGTCACAGTGACGTGCACGGTGCTCGCGCCGGCATCCGAGGCGATGACCAGGGTGGGCGCATTGGCCGCCGAGACCACATGGCCGCCGGTCACGTGAACGTGGTAGCCGTTGGGGAACTCGACGGCCGGCGTGGAGATGTCGGTCTGTGAGCCGGCCGGGAAGCTGCCCTGGCCGGAAGCCATCGCCGTGGAGTAGCTGAACTGGAAGGTGCCGTTCTCAAACGACCAGGAATTCGGGGTGCCAGAAATCACCTGCGGGTACGGCTGGGCCAGCGTCTCCAGGTTGCCGGTGGTGGCGAAGTTGCCGACCGGCCAGAACAGCCACCCGAAGTGGTGCTGGTTGGCAGCATCCATCGCGATGGTGGTCACGGTGGAATCGTTGGTGTTGCCGAACTCGGTGATCATCGCCGGGATGTGTTGCGCGTTAGCGTAGGCCTCGGCCCAGCCGTCGACCAGCGCTTCATACGCCCCACAGCCGAAGCTGCTGCCGGGGCTGATGAAATCGCTAGTGATGCAGTACGGGTGGAACGCGAAGACACTGTTGGGGTCGTCGACGGTACCCAGGTGGGTGTTCACCGGGAGGTTGCCGAACAAAACGTTCGGCTCGAAGTACACCGGCGTGTTCGGATCGACCGCTCTGATCGCCGAGTCCACCTGGTTGTAGAACGGGGTCAGCTCCTGAGCGTCGAAGTGCGGACTGCCGAGCAGGCTGGCCAGCCACTGCGAGCCCGGCCACGGCTCGTTCATGATCTCGAAGCCGACCACGTCGGGGTTGTCTCTGAAGTAGTCGGCGACGAACTCCCACATCTGGGCGTAGTTGTTCTCCAGGCGGATGTCACCGGCGACCGTGCCGTTCGCCCAGAACGTAGCGAAGGCGTGACTGACCGCAGGGGTGACGTAGTCGAACGGGAAACCGAGGTTGGGGTAGGGCAGGCCACCAGTGTCCACCGCCCACGACGGCGCGCCGTCGCCACCGGCCGGAGGTATGTCGCTGTAGAGGTCTTGGTGCATGTCGAGGATCACGCGGATGCCGTGGTCGGACAGAATCTGCACGGTCTGGGCGAGCGAGGCCAGGTAGGCCTCGTTGAAGACGCCGGGCTCGGGCTCCACACCGGCCCACTGGACACCCAGCCGCACGGCGTTGATGCCGTGGTCGGCCAGCTGCGTCGCGTCGGCGTCGTCGAATCCCTCGTCGACGGGCAGGAATGGCGGTGTCTTGTCCACCAGGTTGACGCCGTGAAGTATGACAACCCGTCCGGCGGCATCGGTCAACCAACTGCCGGTGGCCGTCAGATCGCTGCTGCCGCTCGGAGCGGCGCCGGCGACCGCCCCGAAGTGGCCGACGGCGCCGTGACTGCCGAACAGACCGGCGAGCCCGCCGGCACCACCCAGGGCCGGCAACCCATCGGCGACGCTGCTGTCACCGGCGTTGCCGCCCGCACCACCGACACCGAATAACCCGATGCCGTTGCCACCGTCCCCGCCGACACCACCGGTCGCCCCGGAGCCGCCGTCGCCACCGGCCCCGCCGACACCGAGCAGCGACCCGCCGGCACCACCGGTACCACCGGCAGCGCCGTCACCACCAGCACCGCCGGCCCCGCCGGTGCCGAACAGCCCCGCGGCACCACCGTCACCGCCGGCCGCACCGGCGACGGTGCTGTCCCAGCCGGCGCCCCCGTCACCGAACAACCACCCCCCGGCGCCACCGGCGGGGTGATCTTCGGTGCCCGCTGTGCCGTCGCCGATCAAACCACGCCCGGTCACAGCCACGAAGGGCGCGTTGATCACGTGGTCGATCTGCGCACCGATCGTGCTGTGAATCCAGTCCTGGACACCGTCGTTCAGCGGGGCATACACGAACTGCTGAAACAGCGCCGCCACATCGACATCCGACAGCGCCGACGCAGCCGTGGCCTCCACCAACGGTGCCAGAGCCGAATCGAGTACCTCGTCGAGGCCGTCGGCGCGCGCCGACGGCACTCCGGTCAGCAGTGTCGCCCCTGTCACCCCGAACGCCAGAAACGCCCCCAGCGCCGTGGCGGCGCCGACTCGGCAACCGCCACGAGCAGCCATTTCCGACCCGACCTCCCTACGGAACCGCGCTGTCGTCAACCGCAGAAGGCATAATATAACGCCATAATCCGACAGCACAATATAAGAAATATTATTTATCGCTTTTGGTCATACTCATTCGATGTGGTGGTGACGGCGGTACCGATCGAGGTTGTCACGCCCGAGCCGAGCGATTCTCGGCAGCAGGCGCACGGCCAAACCGGGGACGAGCATCGCCGCTTTGATCATCCACCCGTCGCTGTGCGGGAGGTTGACTTCCATACGTTTGGAGCCGATGCAGCCGACGACGGCGTCGGCGACCGCAGCCGGTTCGAGTGGCGTGCCGAGAAAGTTCAGAGCCGAACCACCGGTGGCGGCTTCGTGTCGCAGCATCGGTGTGTCGACGGCGCCGGGGTTGACGATGCTGACCCGTACGCCGGTGGCCGGAGCCCGCGCGCCCAGGCTGAGCAGGAAGCCGCGCAGCCCGAATTTCGACGCGGTGTAGCCGGGGCTTTCGGCGATGGGCAGCATCGACGCCAGCGACACCACCGCAACTACTTGCCCGCCCGAACGCTGCAGCGCGGGAAACAACGCTCGGGTCAGCCGGACCGCGGCGAGCAGGTTGACCGCGATCTCGTGGTCGAATTCGGCTGCCTCGGCGCGTTCGAAGGGTGTGGTGACCACGACGCCCGCGGTGTGCACCAGCAGGTCGCATTCGGTGACGACGTCGGCGAGCGCGGCGATGGCTTCCGGGTCGGTGAGGTCGCATATCCGGGTAATAACCCCGTCGCCCAACGCATTCAGGCCTACCTCGGAGACGTCGACGGCGACGATCCGGTAGCCGCGTCCGGTGAGTCGGCTGGTGATGGCCGCGCCGATCGCGCCGCCGGCGCCGGTGACGACCGCCGTCGGGCTCACTGGTGCACCGCCCGCTGGTGCAGCGCCCCGAACATGCCGGGCTCGAGATCGGTCCAGCCCATCCGTCGACACACCCGGGTGAGGTATCTGCGGAACGTCCGGACATCGACGTAGGCGCGGTGCCGATCGGTGTTGATGAATCTGATGCCGCCGGACAGGTCGGGCCGGTCGGTGGAGATCATCGCGTCGAACTTTTCCGCGCGCGACGGCCGGTGCTGCTGGTCATCCAGATACTGGGCCAGCACATTCGTGATCTTATCCAGCAGGGCGTAGACGCCGGAGTTGGTCTCGACAAAGCCCACGGTGAACAGGTTGCGGTGGGCCGGGTTGAACGCGGTGAGGTACGTGCGCGGACGGCCGCCGATCCAGTCGAAATACTTCTTTGGCAGGTACGGCAGCGCCCAGTCGTAGCCGGTCGCATACAGCACCAGGTCGATCGGTTCGCGGCTGCCGTCGGTGAACACGACACCGTCGCCGTCGAAGCGGTTCACGTCCGGGCGGATCGCCACGTCGCCATGCTGCAGGTGGTACACGAGCTGGCTGTTGACCAACGGGTGCGACTCGAAGAGCCGGTGATCGGGTTTGGGCAGGCCGAACCTGGTGAGATCACCCTGCACCAGCCGCAGCAGTGCTTTGAACGCCGGCCGCTCAAGCACCAGCGGCATGCTGGGACCGGTTTCCGCCCACACATCGGCCGGGAGACCGAAGAGGTGCTTAGGGATGACGTAGTATCCGCGGCGCACACTCACGAACGTCGTGTCAGCAGAAGCCGCTGCGTCGCAAGCGATGTCGGCACCGGAGTTCCCGAGCCCGACGATCAAAACGCGTTTACCGTGGAACTCGGTTGCACTGCGATAGGTCACCGAATGGCGGATTTCGCCGCCGAATACGCCGGGGTAGTCCGGCAGGCGCGGCGCCCAGGTGACACCGCTCGCGCACACCACGGCGTCGTATCTCCGCTGGTCGCCGTTCGCCGTGCGTACTAGCCACCCGGAGCCGTCGGCTTCCGCTGCTATGCCGGTGACCGCACACCCGAACCGGATTCGCTCACGCAGCCCGAAGCAGTTGGCGAAACTTCGTGTGTAGTGCAGGATCTGGCGATTGGTCGGGTAATCGGGGAACGACTCGGGCATGGGGAAGTCGAAGAATCCGGACATGGTGCGAGACGAGATGAAATGCGCCGACTCGTACATGGGCGTTCCGGCGTTGTCGAGATCCCAAATCCCGCCGACGTCGGTGTGCCGCTCGAACTGGTCGTAGTCGATGTCCAGCCGGCGCAAGGCCCGAGCCGTCGACAGCCCGGCAGGCCCAGCCCCGACGATGCAAACCGTCACACCGCTCCATGAGACCGAACGAAGACGCTAGTCACCAGGGTTGCGGCAGCTAACATGGGGGGCAAACCGGACAGAATTGGGGTGCTGTGAACGGCGATCCGCTGCAGCAGGCGGTCATCCCGCCCTCGGTGCTCGCTGGCGTCGTGGAGATCGCCGACCGGCGTGGCATCGACACCACGGCCTGGTTCGACGGCACCGGCCTGACGGCTGCCTGGCTAACCCTGCCCGACTCGCGAGCGTCGTTCCGGCAGATCGCTCTGATTCTCCGGCGCGCATTACGGGATCTGCCACCGGGCCCGGTCGGAATGCGGGTCGGCAACCGTGACCTACTCATAACGTTCGGCATCCTGGGTTTCGCCCTGCGCGCATGCGAAACTGGTGCGCAGGCAGTCGAAATCGGCCTGCGCTGGCATCAGGCCGCCGGCAGCCTGATGAATGTCAGCGGCCGGCGCGACGGCGACCTGTACGCGTTTGAGTTCACCGAACGGGCACCCGAGCCCGAGCTGCGCGAATTCCTGTGTGAGGAGGCCCTCTGCAGCACACTGTTGCTGATCCGGGCCATCCTCGGCGAGCACGTCGTGCCCGCCGTGATCGAATTGACCTACGCCGAGCCGGCGTACGTCGATGCGTACCGACGGTTCTTCCGTTGCCCCATCGGGTTCGACGCCGAGGCCAACCGGATGGCGGTGCCCGCGGAGTTCCTGACACGGCGCATCCGGACTCACAGCGCCACTCACCTCGCCGTCGCGCTGGATGCAGCCAAAAAGCTGGCCGCCCCAGCTGACTCGCGCACCGACATCGTCGCCGCGGTCGAAGCCCTGCTCCAGGCCGACCTGCGCCGACCACTGACGATGGTCGAGGTCGCCGACCACCTTCACCTCACCGAACGCAGCCTGCACCGCAAACTCGCCACCGCCGGTCACCGCTTCAGCGACATCCGCGACCGCGTTCGGTGCGATCACGCCACTTTGCTGCTCCGCGAAACCAGCTCCCCAATCCATGCTGTCGCCCGTGCTGTCGGGTACAGCGACGCCCGGGAATTCCGCCGCGCCTACATCCGCTGGACCGGCAAGGCGCCCAGCGCACAGCGCCTCGCGGACGTCAACCGCCGCGCCGATGTCTGAGAGAAGCCGCGCCTACACCGTGCGAGCCAAACGGTGTGCCAGCAACTCCGCGAACCTCGCGGGATCCTCCAGTGCACCACCTTCAGCGAGAAGCGCTGTACCGTATAGTAATTCCGCTGTCTCGGCGATCTCTTTGCGCGCAGCGTCGTCACCGGCCTGCTGGTGCGCTTGGCGCAGGCCCGTGACGAGTGGATGATTCGGGTTGAGTTCGAGAATCCGTTTGCCGACCGGGACCTGCTGCCCCGACGCCCGGTAGATCCGCGCGAGCGCCGGCGTGATACCGAAGGTGTCGGTGATCAAGCAAGCCGGTGACTCAGTCAGGCGGGTGGACAGCCGCACCTCCTTGACGTGATCGCTCAAGGTCTCGGCCAGCCAGGCCAGCAGATCGGCGAATTCCTTCTGCTGCTCCTCGCGTTCGGTCTTGTGCGCCGTCTTCTCCTCATCGGAGTCGAGGTCCACCTCGCCCTTGGCCACCGACTGCAGCGGTTTGCCGTCGAACTCGGTCACGGTCCCCACCCAGATCTCGTCGACCGGATCGGTGAGCAGCAGCACCTCGTAGCCCTTGGCCTTGAACACCTCCAGATGCGGCGACTTCAGCAGTTGCTCACGGCTCTCGCCGGTGGCGTAGAAGATCTTTTCCTGGCCGTCTTTCATGCGTTCGACGTACTCGGCGAAGGTGACGGGTTCGTCGTCGCTGTGCGTCGAGGCGAACGAGCAGACACCCAGCAGCATCTCCCGGTTGTCGACGTCCGAGAACAGGCCCTCCTTGACGACGCTGCCGAACTGGGTCCAGAAGGTGCGATAGTCCTCCGGCCGCTGCGACTGCAGGTCCTTGATGGTGGAGAGCACCTTTTTGGTCAGCCGACGCCGGATCGCCCCGACCTGTCGGTCCTGCTGCAGCATTTCGCGGGAAACGTTGAGCGACATGTCCTGTGCGTCGACCACACCCTTGACGAAGCGCAGGTACTCGGGCATGAGCTGGTCGCAGTCGCCCATGATGAACACGCGTTTGACATAGAGCTGAATCCCGATCTGCGCGTCACGATGGAACAGGTCAAACGGGGCATGCGACGGGATGAACAGCAGCGCCTGGTACTCGAAAGTGCCCTCGGCCTTCATCGAGATAACCTCGAGTGGGTCGTCCCAGGCGTGCGCGATGTGCTTGTAGAACTCTTTGTACTCCTCTTCAGAAACCTCGTCTTTCGGCCTGGCCCACAGCGCCTTCATCGAGTTGAGGGTCTCGGTTTCGGTGGTGACGAGCTCTTCACCGCCCTCTTCTGCCGGCGGGGTGCGCCGCTCGACCTGCATACGAATGGGCCAGGCGATGAAGTCGGAGTACTTCTTGACCAGGTTCCTGATCGTCCATTCGCTGGTGTAGTCGTGCAGTTCGTCCTCGGTGTCTTCGGGCTTGAGGTGCAGGGTGACCGAGGTTCCGTGCGGGGGCAGCTGATCGGGTCCGACCGATTCAATGGTGTAGGTACCCTCGCCGCTCGACTGCCACCTGGTGGACTCACTCTCACCGGCCCTGCGGGTCAGCAGCTCGACCTTGTCGGCGACCATGAAGACCGAGTAGAAGCCGATGCCGAACTGCCCGATCAGCTCCTCCGGCGCAGCTGTGTTGCTGGCGCTCTTGGCGCTCTTGGCACTCTTGGCGGCCTTGGTGGTGGCGGCGCTCTTGGCGGTCCTGGCGGTCCTGGCGGTCTTAGTGGTCTTAGCGGTCTTAGCGGTCTTGGCGTTTTGGGCCTCCTGCAGCTGCTGGCGCAACTCGGCGGTCCCCGATTTGGCCAGAGTGCCGATCAGATCCACCACCTCCGCGCGCGTCATACCGATGCCGTTGTCGCGAACGGTCAGCGTGCGGGCATCCCTGTCCACCTCGATCTCGATGTGCAGATCGGAGGTGTCGACATCGAGATCCTTGTTGCGGAAAGCTTCCAGCCGCAGCTTGTCCAACGCATCGGAAGCGTTCGAGATCAGCTCCCGCAGAAACGCGTCCTTATTGGAGTAGACCGAGTGGACCATCAGATCCAGCAGCTGGCGAGCCTCCGCCTGAAACTCCAACCGCTCGACACCCGTGCTCATCTCATTCCTTTCATTCCTGCCATACCGACCGGCTCGGGAGATGTAGTCTCGCCGCTGGCCCGGACGGCGAACGCGGCCGGGGACCCGGTGTGGGTATCGCCGCGCTCAAGCCAGATGATAGGCAAACCGCCTATGGGCACCCAACGGCCACCACGCGCAGTCATCGACGGCCTGGCCCGACGCGGGTGACCACTATTAGTCGCCGTGTTCTCCCCGGTATGCCACGAAAATGTCGTCGGGGGACGTATCGTCACTTTCGTGCGGCGTCGAACGGTGGTGAAGCTGCCGCTGCTGATGGTGGCAGCCGGTGTGCTGGCCCAGATACCCCGCGCCGGCGCCGCCGACTCGCGCCGATGGTCAGCCGACCGGGCCAACCGCTGGTATCAGGCGCAAGGTTGGCCGGTCGGCGCCAACTACATCACCTCCAACGCCGTCAACCAGCTCGAGATGTTTCAGGCCGACACCTTCGACCCGGTACGCATCGACGTGGAGCTCGGCTGGGCCCGAGCCGCCGGTCTCAACTCGGTGCGGGTCTTCCTGCACGATCTGCTGTGGGCTCAAGACTCCGACGGCTTCCAGTACCGGCTGGCCCAGTTCGTCACCATCGCAGCACGCCATCACATCAAACCGGTGTTCGTCCTCTTCGACTCCTGCTGGGACCCGTTCCCACAACCAGGCCGGCAGCGCCCACCCCGACCCGGGATCCACAACTCCCGGTGGGTGCAGAGCCCAGGTGCCGAACACATCGACGACAGCCGCTATCGCACCACGTTGCAGAACTACGTCACCGGAGTGATGACCCAATTCCGTTACGACAACCGCGTGCTGGGCTGGGATCTGTGGAACGAGCCCGACAACCTCGCGCGCGAGTACCACAACGTCGAGCGGACTGACAAGCTGGACCGAGTCGCCGATCTGCTCCCCCAGGTCTTCCGCTGGGCGCGGTCCGTCGATGCGCGTCAGCCATTGACGAGCGGTGTCTGGGAGGGTTCCCGGGCGGACAGCGGGATCGTCGACACGCAGCTGGCAAACTCCGACGTGGTCACCTTCCACTCCTACGATCAACCGGCCACCTTCGCCGCCCGGATCAACGAGCTAGCCTCGCTGGGCCGGCCGCTGCTGTGCACCGAGTACATGGCGCGCACCCGCGGCAACACCATCGACGGAGTGCTGCCAATTATGAAGCGCCACAATGTCGGTGCATACAACTGGGGTTTCGTGGCCGGAAAGACCCAGACACACCTGCCGTGGGACTCCTGGGATTCTCCGTACACCACGGCCCCGAAACTATGGTTCCACGACCTGTTGCATCCCAGCGGCCGGCCCTACCGGGACAGTGAGTTGCTGACGATCAGCGGTTTGGGAAGCCAGTAACGTTTCGCGACTGAACTGGCCTGAGCTGGCCTGGACCGGCCTGAGTCGGCTTACCCTGGCCGGCGAACGGGCCGCAAGGCGCTCTCGATACCCAGGATCAGCTCGAGCGCACGCCCGATGTGATGCATCGTTTCGGGCTTGAGAGTCCCCAATCGTTTCAGCAAACGGGTGCGAGCAACGGCGCGGACGCCCCGGCAGACGGCGACGCTGTCGACGTCGACACCTTCGGTGGGCGAGACACGGGGCCGCAGGGCGGTGCCGGAGAGCGAACCCGACACCGGTACCACCACGACAAGTTCGTCATCGACTCCGGCGAGTAACTCATCGACCGAAACGACGACGGCGGGGCGATGTTTACCGGGCTCGCCGGCTCGGGCGGCACCGAGGGCGACCAGCCAGAGGTCGCCTCGGCGCGGTTCAGGCAAGTCCGTCGCCGACGGTGGTGTCCCAGTCGCGGTTCTCCTCGCGCACGGCTTGCGCCGCCGCCTCCGCGCGGGTGGCGTCGCGTTCCGAGCGGAAGATCGCCTCGTGTTCGGCGCGGGAGGCCAGCTCCGTAAGCAGACCGGCGATGGAGATGCCGCGTTCACGAGCCTGCGTGGCGAGGCGATCGCGGGTCTGGACTGAGACCCGGATCGTCGTCGTTTGCGTAGACATAATTAGTAGCTTAACCGGTAGATGCTGACCAGCTCGGCGGAATGACATGCCCGCGAAGGTCAGCCGCGGATCACACATCTGGTTAGACTAAGTCCATGACTAAGTCGACCGCTATCCGTGTCGGTGTCCATGAGGCGAAGACACGCCTGTCGGAGCTGCTACGCCTGGTCGACAGCGGCCAGGAGGTTGAGATTGCGCGCGGCGGTGAACCCGTCGCGAAACTGGTGCCACTACACCTTGGAGAGACCCGCCGGCTGGGCATCGACGACGGCAGCTACACCGTGCCCGACGATTTCGACGCCCCACTCCCCGACGACGTGCTGGAGAGCTTTCACCGGTGAAGCGTTACCTCATCGACACCCACGTTTGGCTGTGGATGCAAGCGGAGTCTCACCGGCTGTGCGACGAGACACGCGCCGTCGTCGAAGATGTCCGCAACGTCCTGTTCTTCTCGGCTGCCAGCGCCTGGGAGATCGCGATCAAGTACCGGCTCGGCAAGCTAGCACTGCCCGAAGCGCCGGCTTCGTATGTGCCCGACCGCATGCGTCGCTCCGGAACGTCGCCGCTCCCGGTCGATCATGCGCACACGTTGCGGACTGCAGAACTTCCCTATCACCACGCAGATCCGTTCGATCGTCTGCTGGTCGCTCAGGCGCAGCTACTCGACCTGACGATCATCACCGCGGACCAGCAGGTGTCTGCCTACGACGTCGCGACCATCGCCGCGTAGACCGGCTCCGTGTCAGACCCAGCCAGACCTCCAGTGCCTGCGAAGCCAATGAATTCGCCAGAGCCGCAATGTTCGCGATGTTAAGGTTCCCGCTATGAAACCCCGCCCCACTGCAGCTGTGCTGGCAGTTGCGGTCGCGACCGCCACCGCGCTGTTCGGTGCCGGTGTCTCCGGCGTCGCCGTTGCGGACCCGGACAATACGTACTGCCCCAGCAACATGATGTTTTACAACCCCGGCTACTGCGACGCGCATATGCCCGACCCGATGCACGGTCACTGCGACGGCGGTCGTGCGGGCTCGCTGATGTCGGAAGGTTACTGCGACGGCGAACCCTACCCCGACGGCTCGTACTGGCGCGTCATCCAGCACGGCGCCGCCACCGTCGAGAACCCCGGCGGATGGATGGCGCTGACCAAGCAATGCGTCGTCCACGACGGCGCGGGCACGCGGCCGGCGCCGCCGGGCGGATGCGACGGCGCGGTCTGATCTGATCTGAACGTCACCTCGTGCGGTGGGGCGGGCGGGGCTCGAACCCGCGACCAACGGATTATGAGTCCGCGGCTCTAACCAACTGAGCTACCGCCCCTGGGATCAACTAGCTGAGGATACGCTCCGCTCACTCGGCAACTGCGGCCATCTCCGCGTATTCATCATCTTCATCGCCGGTGATTCGGGATGTGCCCAAATCGATTTCGTGATCAGACCCGCTGGGGGCCGTAATCGGGATCGATCAGCGAGTGCGATGAGGCCGGAACGCAGCATCATCGCCGCGCCGCACTCCCACCGTTCTCACCCACTGGCGAACATCCGTTTGCCTCGATGCTATCAATATTGATAGCATCTGTTCATGCCGAATGTTCTTATCCGCGATATTCCAGCCGACGACCTTGACCAGATTCGATCAGCGGCCGTGACACGCGGCGTCTCCCTTCAGGCATACCTGCTCGAGGCGATGCACGCGCAGGCTGTCCACCTTCGCCGGCGCGCCGCATTGGATCGGACCGCCGCGCGCCTGGCGCACCAGCCGGCCGTCGACGAGGAAGACAGGGCGGCGGTGCTTAAGGCCATCGTTGATGCGCATGCCGATCGGGGTACCCACCTCGCGCAACGTGATCGTTGACGCATCAGCCGTCATCGACGCTGTCAGCGACGCCGGCCCAAGAGGTCAAGCCGCCCGCCAAGCGCTCGCTGACAACCCGGCCTCCGAACCGCTCGTTGCACCAGGACATCTCGCGGTCGAGATCCTCTCCGGCCTGATGGCGGCGGCACACCGGCCAACCCATCCGCTGCAGCCCCACCAGGTGGAACAGGCACTACTCGATGCCGAGGCGTTCGAGATAACGATCGAAGGCACGCCATGGGTCGACATCCGGCGCGCCTGGGTGCTGGCCCAGGCGTCGTTGCGCTACCACGACGCCGTCTACGTCGCCAGCGCCGAGCGTTACGCCACCGCACTACTCACCAGCGACACTCGCATCGAACGCTCCGGCGCGCCAATCCACTGCGCCATCGTCACCATCCGACCTGACGGCGACAACCGAAGCACCTGAACGCCTGGGCCGCGGAACTGCTATTGCGCCTGGCTCACCGACGACATGTGAAAGTCGGGGATCCGCAGCGACGGCATCGCCGCCCGGGTTACCCAATCTCCCCACTCCCGCGGCAGGGTCGGCTCGGACACACCGGCCTGGGTGGCGCGGCGCAGCAGGTCCAGCGGGCTTTCGTTGAACCGGAAGTTGTTCACCGCCGCCGTCACCACGCCGTCCTCGACCAGGTAGACACCGTCGCGGGTCAGCCCGGTCAGTAGCAGCGTGGTCGGGTCGACCTCGCGGATGTACCACAGCGTGGTCAGCAGCAGCCCGTGCTCGGTGGCCGCAACCATCTCGTCCAACGTGGCAGGATTGTCCGGGCCGCCAGTCATCAACAGGTTGTCGGCGGCCACCGCCACCGGCGCGTCGAATTCGGCGGCGGCGGCCCGCGGGTAGGCCAGCGCGTTGATCACCCCGTCGCGGATCCAGTCCACCCGGGCGATGTCCATTCCGTTGTCGAACACCGAGACCGTCTCCGAGGAGCTGTCGGCCGCGACAAATGGCACGCACTCCAGGCCGGGCGCGAACGGATCGGAGTACAGCGTCAGCGGCAGTCCGCTCAACCGCTCCCCCACCCGGGTGCCGCCGCCGGGTGCTGAGAGCGCGGTGCGGCCCTCCTGCGCGCCGCGGCCGGCCATCGTCCACCCCAGGTAGATCATCATGTCGGCCACCGTCGACGGCGGCATCAGCGCCTCGTAGCGCCCGGCCGGCAGCTCGACGCTGCGCGCTGCCCAGCCCAGCCGCGTCGACAGCTGATCCAGCAGCGAATCGGTGGGCACATCGGCGAAATCCCGCGTCGCGACACCGGCCCACGCACTGGCAGGCCCACGCTTGGCATTGATCTCCACCGAGCCTCCTGCTTGGGTGTAGCGGCGGCGCAGCCCCATCGACGACGCCAGGAACGTCGTCTCCACCTTGTGGCTGGCGAACCCGTAGAGCTGGTCGGCGCCGGCGAAGCCGCGGCTCAGCGACTGCGCCAGGCCGGCGAAGACCTCTGCATCGGTGCCGGGCGTTGGGGCGTCCCAGGCGTCTCGGTCGTCCGGGGCGCCCGCGCCGGTCAGCAGCGGTGCGGCGTCGCGGGCCTCCGGTGCGTCGGCGGCGGCCTCCGCCGACGCCGCCACCAGGTGTGCGATCAGCGCCGGGTCCACCTCCGCCGAGCGCAGGACACCGACCTGCGGGGTCTCGTCATCGGGCGAGACCATCGAGATCACGGTGGTGTCGCGGCTGGTCGACACCCCGTTGGTGGTCATCGAACTGCCCGCCCAACGCAGCGACGCCTCGCAGCTGTCGGTGACCAGCACGATGGTGTCCACGCTGGACTCGGCGGCTTTCAGGGCGATGTCGATCACCTGCTGCGCGGGGATCATCGGCGCCGCTTCTCCTCATCGCCCACGGCATCGTCTCCGGCGCGGATCACCGGCCGGCCTCGGTGCGGGTGTTGAGCACGTTGACGCCGCGGAACAGCGCCGACGGACAACCGTGGCTGACCGCGGCCACCTGGCCGGGCTGGGCCTTACCACAGTTGAACGCCCCGCCGAGCCGCCAGGTCTGCGCGCCACCGATGGCCTCCATCGCGTTCCAGAAGTCGGTGGTGGTGGCCTGATAGGCCACGTCACGCAGCTGTCCGTCCAGCCGGCCGCCGCGGATCCGGAAGAACCGCTGGCCGGTGAACTGAAAGTTATAGCGCTGCATGTCAATTGACCAGGACCGGTCGCCGACGACGTAGATGCCGTCGTCGACCCGGGCGATCAGGTCGGCAGTGGTGGTGTCGTCGGGGCCGGGCTGCAGGCTCACGTTGGCCATCCGCTGGATCGGGACGTGGTGCGGCGAGTCGGCGTACGAGCAGCCGTTGGAGCGCTCCCGGCCGAGGCGCAGCGCAAACACCCGGTCGAGTTGGTAGCCGACGAAGATGCCGTCGCGCACCAGATCCCAGCTTTGTGCGGCGACTCCCTCGTCGTCGTAGCCGACGCTGGCCAGCCCGTGCTCGACGGTGCGGTCGGCGGTCACGTTCATCACCGGTGAGCCGTAACGCAGGCTGCCGAGCTTGTCCGGGGTGGCGAACGATGTGCCGGCGTACGCGGCTTCGTAGCCGATGGCACGGTCGTATTCGGTTGCGTGCCCGATGGACTCGTGGATGGTCAGCCACAGGTTGGTCGGGTCGATCACCAGGTCGGTCGGCCCGGGTATCACGCTGGGCGCCTTGACCTTCTCGGCCAGCCACACCGGCATCTGCGCCAGCTCCGCCGACCAGTCCCACACGTCGTCACCGGCGAGCGCCTCCCAGCCGCGGGCGGTGGGCGGCGCGCACGTGCGCATGGTGTCAAAACCGTCGGCACCGACGGCGATCGCCTCGCAGGTCGGCATCAAGCGCACCCGCTGCTGGGTGATCGAGGATCCGAAGGTGTCGGCGTAGAAGGTCTGCTCTTTGACCGCGGTCAGCGCCGCCGAGGCGTGCTGGACTCCGTCGGCGGAGAGCAGCCGGCCCGAATAGTCCTCCAGCACGTCGATCTTGTCGGAGGTGGGCACGTCGAACGGGTCGATCCGGTAACTGGACACCCAGGTGGCGTCCGCGTAGACCGGTTCGGGTGCCAGCTCGATCCGTTCGGCGTTGAGCGCCGCCAGGACCCGGGCCGTGGCGACGGCGCGCCGGGCGGTGTCGGCGGCAACCCCGGACGCCAGCTCGGCGTGCGAGGCGAATCCCCAGGTGCCCTCGACGATCACCCGCACCGCCAGACCGAGTTCGCGGTTGATGACAGCGGTCTCCAGCTCGCCGTCGCGCAGCTGGATGACCTCGGTGGCGATCCGATGCACGCGCAGGTCGGCGTGGCTGGCCCCGGCGGTTCGAGCCGCGCCGAGGGCGGCGTCGGCCATCTCGTGGCGGGGCAGGGCCAGAAATTCGCCGTCGATCCCCCGGTCGGATGTCACGGCTCCACGGTAGTCACCGGCTTTAATAACTGCATGGTTGGCACACGCGCCCGATCCCCCCGGTCCACGGCGGTGGGCTATGCGCTGCTGGCCCCGAGCCTGTTCGGCGTGGTCGCGTTCCTGCTGCTGCCGATGCTGGTGGTGGTCTGGCTGAGCCTGCAGCGGTGGGATCTGCTCGGCCCGATCAGCTATGTCGGCGGCGCCAATTGGCGTTCGGTGCTGACCGATTCGACATTCGGCAATTCGCTTG
>NZ_JBYCLE010000072.1:0-7060 GCF_057473765.1 Mycobacterium sp. TH-M106
CGGGCGAACACCACCCGCTCTGCGACGGCGCGCTCCCGGTCTTTGCGCGACAGGGCTTTCCACTCGGCCCCGCTGATGACCTGATCGGTGGTGATCGACAAACCCAGTTCCCGGGCGATTGCCGCAGCAGTGATCGGGTGGTCGCCGGTGATCAACCGGATCGGCACCTCCCGGCGACGCAGTTCCGCGAGCAGATCAGCCGCTTCGTCGCGCGGGGTATCCGACAGCCCGAGCAAGCCCACGAACGTCAGCCCGTCGTGGCAGAGTTCGGCGATTTCGTCGGGCTCCGGGTCGTCACCGAGGAACGTCATCTGCTCTGGCGTCAGTTGACGTCGCGCAACCGCGATCACCCGTAACCCGTCGGCCGCCAACCCCGCCACCTCCTTTCTGACGGCTGGTTCCACCCGCTGACAGCTGGCAAGTACGACTTCGGGGGCGCCCTTGACGGTCAGTTCCTCGCCGAATACCGAAGCCGAGAACGACCGGCCGGAGCGGAACGGCAAGTGTGCGGTGTCGCCGTTGTCGGGCTGCGCACCGTTGAGCGCCACCGCGGCCTCGACGATCGCCGTGTCGGTCGCGTGCACCTGGCGGGTGCCGTTGGTGTTCGGGGCGGCGCTTGCCGCGCAGCGCAGCACATCGTCGCTGGAGTGCTGCGCCGCGGGATGCACCTGTGCCACCCGCAGCCGGTTCTTGCTCAGTGTCCCGGTCTTGTCGAAGCACACCACGTCGATGCGCCCCAGCGCCTCCACCGAGCGCGGGACCCTCACCAGCACACCGGAATTAGTCAACCGTCGTGCCGATGCCTGCTGCGCCAGCGTCGCCACCAGCGGCAGGCCCTCCGGGATGGCTGCGACGGTGATGGCGATCCCGCTGGCCACCGCCTGACGTAAGCCGATGCGACGCAGCAGCCCGAGCCCGGTGACCAGCGTGCCGCCGGCCAGGCTGATGCGCCACGCCTGTTTGGTGAGCAGGCTCAGCTGGTGCTGCAACCCGACGGCGGTTTGCTCGCCGGCCACCAGGTCGGCGGCACGGCGGCCGTAGGTGTCGCCACCGGCCGCGGTTACCACCGCAACCGCGGTGCCGGTCACCACGGTGGTCCCGGCGTAGATCATGCAGTGTCGGTCGACGAGGTCTGCGCCGGGCGTGGCCTCGATCTGCTTGGTCACCGACAGCGACTCGCCGGTCAGCGACGACTCGTCGACTTCGAGGTCGTCCACCTCGATCAACCGGCCATCGGCGGGCACCACCTCGTGGGCGCGCACTTCGATCACGTCGCCCGGCTGCAACTGTTCGGCGATGACGTCGCGGTACACCCTGGTATCGACAGCATCGACGTCGATGCCCTTCAAGACGACCTTCCGGGCCGGCGGAATCTGCTCCGTCAACAGGACATTCAGCCGCCGCTCGGCTACCAGCCGCTGGGCGGCCGCAAGGACGGCGTTTCCGCCCAGTACCGAACCGACCAGCACCGCGTCGACGGGCGAGCCCAGCACCGCACTGGCGGTGGCGCCCAGTGCCAGCACCGGTGTTATCGGGTCGGAGAGTTCGCTGCGCACGGCATTGACGAACTGCCAGAACAGTCGACGCGGCGGCGTGGTCGACTGCGCGCCGCGCCGGGCGAGGTTGAGCGCGGCCAGCGTGGCCGTCGTGATCGCCGGCGGCTCGTGGGCCGGGGTCATCGGGCCTGTCGAGCCCGGCGGCGGCAGCTCCACTCGGACCTGGTCGACCGACAGCGCGTGCCATTCGTGGACCGGTGCCGGCCGGGGTGCGGTGGCGGCGGCCGCCCCGCGGCCCAGCCAGTAGCCGGCCAGTGCGCCGGTCGCCGCACCGGTGGTCACCGGGCCGGGCCCGCGGCCGCGCACCCCGGGCAGCATCAGCAGCGCACCCAGCGCTGAGGCGCCGGTCGCGATCTCGACGCCGCGCCGGCTGGCCAATCGCGCTGCCGGGAGTGCGTGCAGCACCTGCCAGGCGGCCTTGAGGTCGGTCAGCAGCAGATCGGCGCACCACGGCGGCGAGCCTTCCCTCGGGGCGATGCCCAGCGCGACATCGGCTGCCGACAGGGCTTGCGCGGCGGTCTCCGACAGCACGGCCACATCGTGGCCATCGCGCTGGTAGGCCGCCACCGCAGCGGCCAGCGCGTCGTCCACCGATGCCCCATCGAGCGGACGGACCTCGTCGAAGAGCGGTCTCAGCTCGCCCAGTGCTTCGACTTCGACCGACACTACCTCCACGTCGGCGTGGCGGGCCTCGGTCACCAGAGCGGCGGCCAACGGGTTCAACGTGGGCGCAAACAACGCCTCCGGGGCGCCCGGAGCACCCTGCCCAGCTCCGGCAACCAGATGCCAGCCCGGATCCAGGTCGTCGTCGCCGAGCCGGCTCTGGGCGCGATCCCAGGCTACGGCCAGCTCATCGTCGTCAGCACCACGCACGTGCACCACCCGCAGCGTGTCGCCACAGAGGGCACGCGGGTCGATGATGACCGTGTCGACCCGGTCCAGCTCGCGCAGGCTGTCCGGTCGCAGCACCAGCACCCCGTGCTGGTCGGCTAGGCCGCGCCCCAGGGTCGCAGCGAACGACTCGCGGGCAACCCGGGCGGCTTTGGGTGCGCTCACCACCGCTGCGGTACCGGCCATGTCTGGGCTGCGCGCCGCCGCACCGACCACTACGGCGGCGACGGCCTGCACCCACGCGCTGCGGTTGAAATGACGTTCGACCGGCCCGGCTGGTCGCGGCAGTGGCCGTGACGGGCCGATGACGGGCGGATGGTCTGCGTGAACGGCCAACTCCGGTTCGCGTCGGCGCCAGGCCCGTGCCTCGGCGCGTTCCTCGCCGGCTTTGAATGCCTCCACCATCAAGTCCACCGCCAGCGCCGTGGGTGCATTGTTGAGGACGTGCACGCCAGCGCTGACCAGGGTCAGCACCGTGTCGGCGGCGGGTTTGCCGATGCGGTCTTCGAGCACTCGACGCAGCCGGGGCTGGTAGTTGACGACGACCACCAGAGCCTCCATACCCAGCGGCAGGCCCGGCAACCGCAGGAGGCGGCCGACCGTCGCCGCACCCAGCCCGGCCGCGTTGACGCCGACGGTGGCGACCCGCAGCGCCTGGGCCAGGCCGTCGCCGGGCAGGCTGGCTTGCTGTGGTCGCCGTGCCGGGCGCTGATCGCCGTCCGCCCGCACCGCGCGGCGGCACCGGTTCTCGGCGTCGGTGACGACACGGCACAACTCGCGCAGCGACGGGCCGCCGGAGCCGCCAGGGCTTGGTGCGCCAAAGTCGACGATCAGCCGCGACAGCGGGTGATTCAACCGGGCCGAGGTGACCCCGGGCAGCGACCGGACCGCGCCGAGCATCGCGGTTGCCAGCTCCGCCCCGCCCGGGCCGTCCAGGCCCCGCACCTGGATCCAGGCTCGATGCTCGCTGCGCCAGCAGCGGCGTGAGAGTGTCGAACCCGCGAACTCACGAGACAGCATCTTGGTTGCCTGGCGGGCGGGCAAGGTGGCAAGACCGACACCGGCGCTGGCCGCTGACCCTAATGCACCGGCCACGGTTGTCGCGGCGTGAACCGACATCCCGGTAAGCGCGAGGCCGATCTGGATACCGGTGCTGGCCGTACGCAATGGCAGTTGTATCGCTGGTCCGATACTCACTCGCGCCTAACTACTGGCGGCCACGCGGCTGACTGCCGCGTGAGCTTCGTGCCGGTGTTGGTGTGGTTCGCGGATTGTGCCGTGGTGTCGTCGACTTCGCAGCTTGCGCCGCCGACTTCGCGGCTTTTGTCCGCGCAGCAGGCGCTGCCTTCAGCGGCGCAGCGGCGCGCGGTTTGACCGATGCTTTCTGGGCCTTCTGGGTTTTCTGGGTTTTCTGCCGCCGGTTCAGCTCCTGTAACACCAACGCGCCGCCACCGACCGCGCCGATGGTCAACAGCACTGGCCACTCGACCAGCCCGGCTATACCGAGCGCTCCCAATGTCAATGCAGCAGCCGGGGTCGAGCGGCTGCCGCTGCTCATCCCGCGCTGCACACCGGCGGCTGCCCCTTTGACGCCGCCGACCACCCCGTTGACTGCAGCGCCCCCGAGGGCACCGGCCGCTTCGGTGGTCAGCGTCGCGGCGCGGCCCACCGCGCGACTCAGTTTTCGTGCCGCACCATCAATGGCGTTCATGACGGCCCCCTGTTCCCGCAAACCAAATCGGCGGGGTGCCGGATACCCGCAAGCAGGGCACGCTCAGATGAGCAGGGTTCATAGCATCACCATCATAAGCACTCACGGCGAGGAAACGTGAATATCGGCGTTGCGGGCGGCCGGGATCGGTCCTTGGCTACCGGAGGTCCACGAGCACCGGCGCGTGGTCGCTGGGAGATTTTCCCTTGCGTTCGTCGCGGACGATCTCGGCACCGGTGACCCGGTCCGCCAGTGCGGGTGAGGCCAGGATGAAGTCGATGCGCATGCCCTGGCGTTTCGGGAAGCGCAGCTGGGTGTAATCCCAGTAGGTGTAGACCCCGGGCCCCGGGGTGAAGGGCCGGACCACGTCGGTGAATTGCGCGTCGACTATCGCGTTGAATGCTCTGCGCTCCGGCTCAGAGACGTGGGTGCAGCCGTCGAAGAACTCCACGCTCCAGACGTCGTCGTCGGTTGGGGCGATGTTCCAGTCGCCGACCAGTGCGATGGGTGCCGACGGGTCGTCGCGCAGCCAGCCTTCGGCGGTGTCGCGCAGCGCCGCGAGCCAATCCAGCTTGTAGGTGTAGTGCGGATCGTCGAGGGTGCGCCCGTTGGGCACATACAGGCTCCAGACCCGCACCCCGGCGCAGGTGGCGGCCAGCGCCCGCGCCTCGACGACGGCTGCAGTGGTTTCGAGGCCCGTTTCGGCGCCCGGCCCGCCGCTCCAGGCGGGCTGGCCGGCGAAACCGACCTCTACGTCCTCGAGGCCGACCCGGGAGGCGATTGCCACCCCGTTCCACTGGTTGAACCCCACGTGCGCGACCTCATACCCCAGCTCGAAGAACGGCAGCGTCGGAAACTGGTCGGCGGCGCACTTGGTCTCCTGCATCGCCAACACGTCGACTTCGGCGCGGGCCAGCCAATCGGTCACCCGGCCCACCCGGGTGCGAATCGAATTCACATTCCAGGTGGCCAACCGCATGTGAACACCCTACGACGCTACGACTGCAGCAGGTGGGCATCGAGGTAGCGGGTGCGGTGCTGTGGCGTGAACCCGATCGACTCGAAGAGGCCGAGCGCGGCGCCGTTGTCGGCCCGGTCGCTTGGGATCTGCACGTAGCCGCGGGTGGCGCCGTGGTCGCGGCCCCAGGACTGCAGCGCCGCGCAGATCGCGCGGGCATGACCTCCACCCCGGCCTTCAAGGCGGCCTTGAAGCCGGTCTTCGACCACCCGCAGCCCCGACAATCCCACCCAGCGGGTCTCATCGGGCGACGTGGTCACCGCAGCGCGGCCGACGGCCACCCCCGGGATCGAGGCGAACGCCACCTCGCCGTCGACAACCGCGGTCAGCACGTCGGCGGGCATATCGCGTGCGTAGCAGTCCAGCCAGGCGGTGTCCGGGTGCGACGACAGCGCGATACCGGCGCCGGCGCCGGCTGTATCGGCGGCCAGATCGCAGACCAATGTGCGGGTCTCACGCTCTGCGGGCAGGGTGTCGGCTAGGCGCAGCAGTCGATCGGGCACCGCCAGCCGCGGAGTCAACCCGCGTTGCGCGTACCAGTCGATGATTGCCGGGATGGTGCTTGCTTGCGCGAACATATCAAGGGGCACAGCTGAATTCGCTCGAAGGGTACAGCCCGGTGCTGCGGGGGTGGCGCGCAGCAGCCAGCCGTCCAGCCATTGGTGCTCGGTGCCCGGCCAGGCCAGCGCGGCGGCATGCTCCACGGCGCGGATCTGCGAATTCTTCACCGGGCGATCGGTCAGCCGGCGCACGTATAACACGTCGGCGAGCCGAAACTGGTGCATCTGGCCGTTGGCGTCGCGCACCGAGACCCGCGGACCGGTCTGCACCAGATATCCGACCACGTCGGCCATCGATGGGTGCGACCCCGCGGGCCGCAGGTAGCGGAGGCTCACCCGGGTGCCGACGGCTGGGAGCTCAGGCGGCTCAGGCGAGCTGGGCGGCACGGTCGTCTCCGGTCGTGATCCGGTCAACCGTGACCGAACGGGTCGGGAGCTTCGCCGGGCATCCAGGACAACCCGGGGACACCCCAGCCATGGGATTTGATTGCCCGCTTAGCGGCCCGGGCATACCGGCCCACCAGCCGGTCCAGGTACAACACTCCGTCCAGGTGCCCGGTCTCATGCTGCAGCATCCGGGCGAACAACCCGCTGCCCTCCACCGTGATCGGGGTGCCGTCGGCGTCAAGCCCAGTGACCCGCGCCCAGTCCGCCCGTCCAGTCGGAAAAGTTTCGCCGGGCACTGACAGGCAGCCCTCGTCGTCGTTGTCAGGGTCGGGCATGGTCTCGGGCACCTCTGAGGTCTCCAACACCGGATTGACCACCACGCCGCGTCGCCGCGCCGTCTTTCCCCGGTCGTCCGCGCAATCATAGACAAAGACCCGTAGCCCCACCCCGATCTGGTTGGCGGCCAAGCCGACTCCGTAGGCGGCGTCCATGGTGTCGTACAACGTGGTGATCACATCACCCAGATCGCTCGGCAGTGAGCCGTCACCGGAGACCGGTACCATCGCAGTTGCGGTGTGCAGGACCGGGTCGCCCACAATGCGGATGGGTACGACGGCCACGATCGGCAAGTCTAGAGGCGGAACCGCCACCGACCCGGCTTGGTCGGCCGACTCGCGGGGCAAGGTTCCGGCCCAACCGTGGCGAGCGTGGTTGAATATTCGCCGGACAAGGATGCTGGGCAACGACATTTGACGGTCATTCGAGAATTTTCCGGAAGGGTCCAGGAAGCGATATGGACGGCGCTATGGCGCGAGCTCATCGATCAGCGGATGGCTCCGAAATCACCGACGGGCTGACCCGCCGCGAACACGACATTCTGGCGTTCGAGCGGCAGTGGTGGAAGTACGCCGGCGCCAAGGAGGAAGCGATCAAAGAG
>NZ_JBYCLE010000073.1:0-7255 GCF_057473765.1 Mycobacterium sp. TH-M106
TGATCTCGTTGCGGAAGCTCTTGCCGGTCTGCGCGATGCCGAACGGCGGCTTGCGCCGCGCGGTGGTGACCACGTTGGCGAAGTTGACGAAGATGCCTTGCGCGGTTTCGGGCCGCAGATAGTGCAGCCCCTCGTCGGTTTCGATCGGCCCGAGATGGGTCTTGAGCATCATGTTGAACTCGCGCGGCTCGGTCCACTGCCCCGGCTGACCGGTTTCGGGGTCGCGGATGTCGGCCAGCCCGTTCTCCGGCGGGTGACCGTGGCGGGCCTCGTAGGCCTCGATCAGATGATCGGCGCGGTAGCGCTTGTGGGTGATCAGCGACTCCACCAGCGGGTCGTGGAACACCTCGACGTGACCGGAGGCCACCCACACCTCGCGCGGCAGGATGATCGAGGAGTCCAGGCCGACAACGTCGTCGCGAGCCGTTACGACCGATTTCCACCACTGCCGCTTGATGTTCTCCTTGAACTCCACCCCCAGTGGTCCGTAGTCCCACGCCGATCGGGTGCCGCCATAGATCTCGCCGGACGGGTAGACCAGGCCGCGCCGCTTGGCCAGGTTGACGACGGTGTCGATGACGGACGCCACGAGGTGGTGCACTCCTGTCTTGAGCTTGGGCAACGATCAGTCATCGTAGCGGCCCGCGGCGGCGACTTTGACATGCATGATCGCGCATGTAACAGTGGAAAGTCACTGGAAACGATCCCAACAGTGCTTCATCTGCGCCCGTGGAGGTGGGCATGTCCGCACCCAGCGTGGCCGGCGAACGCCACCGGCACGCTGCTGTGCCGTCCCCGGCGAACCCGCCGCGGGCGATTCTGGACGCCGCCGGCGAGCTGCTGCGCGCGCTGGCCGCGCCGGTGCGCATCGCCATCGTCTTGCAGCTGCGCGAATCCCCGCGCTGTGTGCACGAGTTGGTCGACGCGCTGGGGGTGCCGCAGCCGCTGGTCAGCCAGCATCTGAAGATCCTCAAGGCGGCCGGCGTGGTCGCGGGCGAGCGGTCCGGCCGCGAGGTGTTCTACCGGCTGGCCGACCACCACTTGGCGCACATCGTCGTCGACGCGGTGGCCCACGCCGGCGAGGAAGCGCCGTGACCGCGCCCGGGGTTCGTTCCACCCGGCAGCGAGCCGCCATCTCGGCGCTGCTGGAGACACTGGAGGAGTTCCGCTCCGCCCAGGAGCTGCACGACGAGCTGCGCGCGCGTGGCGAGAACATCGGCCTGACCACCGTCTACCGCACTCTTCAGGCGATGGCGGCCGCCGGCGCGGTGGACACGCTGCGTGCCGACACCGGCGAGTCGGTGTACCGGCGCTGTTCGGATCAGCATCATCACCACCTGGTGTGCCGCAGTTGCGGATCCACCGTCGAGGTGGGCGACCGGGAGGTCGAAGCCTGGGCGACACGGGTGGCGGCCGAACACGGCTTCTCCGACATCAGCCACACCATCGAGATCTTCGGCGTCTGCAGCGCCTGCCGGAGGTGACATCGGCGTCACCACCGCGTCGGTATGGGGTCGTCGAAAAGGTCGTAGGTGCCGGTGGTTTTCCACTGCTGCACCGCGCGGTGCGGAACGCCGAACCACCGCACGTGCGGTGCCACCTCGGCCACGGGGCAGGCTCGGTCGCTCAGATGACCGGTCGGGACCTCCTCGGCTGACATCGGCTCGCTGAGAAAGGGATTGAGGACTCGCATGCCGAACAGGACGAGGTTGTAGGTTCCGGGCAGCGCAGCCGAGGGCACGATCATCGCGGTTGCCCCGCTGAGCCGAACAGCGTCGGCGAATGCCTGGGTGCGGGTGTAATCGTCGCCGACGAGCTCGTCGGGTGTCAGCCCGTAGCCGGCGCAATCTGCGAAGTCGACCCGGACCACCTCGTCGACGTCGATGACCGCGGCCCACAGGTTCAGCACGACATCGTCCGGATCGCCGTGCGGGCCGAGGTGGTGCCGAAGCATCTCGGCGGCGGGGCCGAGCGGATGCAGGCTGAGGTACTGCACGGTCTGGCTGCTGGCCCGGTGGAAACGGCCGGCGCGCGAGCTGGGAAACGCCCACCACGGCGAGTCGTACGACGCGTGCCGGAATCCCGTCAGCCTCATACCGTCATGGCGCGAGCCGCGGCCGCGGCGTTGACAAGCCGGGGAAAAGCCGACGGGTCGTCGAGCAATTCCACCGGACACCGGCCGAGTACGGGGTGCTCCCGATAGAACCAGGCGACCACGCCGGGACCGGTGAAGGTATGGCGTAACTGGTTGACGACTTGTCCAACGACCCGGATGCGCGCGGCATCATCTGCCGCCGGCGTCGGCCCGTCATTTGCGAGCCAGCGCTGCAGCTGGCGGACCGAGACGCCGAGCAGCCCCGCGAGAGTCTTTTGCGGGGCCGCCAGGACCTCGGCTGTGCGTGCCAGCACGGCGCCTACCGGCACGTCATCGCCGTACGGCTGGTTTTCGGTGATATCGCGCAATGCCTGGCGGAATTGCTCAAGCCCACTGCGAACGTCACGCCGCCGGTCTGCGGCGTTGTCGTGGCGCAGTGCTTTTTCGGCGCGAAACGCCGCCGCCCACAGCGTCGTCATCAGATAGGGGTCAACCTGCATGCGCAGCGGTGTGGCGGCACCCAGGGTCGACTCGAATCCATCGATGAGCTGGGCAACCTCGTCCGGGACGGTGTTGGACCGCTGCAGCAGCTTGGTGGCTTCATTGACGCGGTCGAGTAGGCCGTGAAGCTCCGCGGCTGTCGTAGGCATGTCGTCATCATACGACGTGTCTACGCCGAGATGGTCGCCTATGCGTTCAGTCGGCGTTCAGTCGGTCAGTGCACGGCGGATGTCGGCACCCTTGTCGAGCACCAGCAGAACGAGGGTTCGCAACGCATCGTCGGTCAGGCCGGCGCCGGGAAAGTTGTAGCGCAGCATGACGTCGGCGGTCTTGCCGGAGTTGCGCTGGGCCTTCTCGATGAGCGTCACCGAGCCGAGCTGGGTGCCGTCGGCCTGCGCGGCCACCCGGTCGCGCAGCTTCTTGGTCAGCGGCAGATCCCAGGCCAGGATCTGGGTGAGCGCCACCAGGTCCAGGTCCTCGGCGATGGTGACCACCCGCAGCGACGCCCACGTGCCGGCATGGCCGACGGTCAGCGCACCGTCGGCCTCTTCGTCGACGGCCAGCACCTCCGCCAGCGTCGACGCCAGCCGCGCCTGCAAGGACGGCGAGGACGGCGAGGACGCCATCATGCGCTCCCGAACCGGCGCTGCCGCGACGCGTATTCTTCGCAGGCCGCCCACAGGTCGCGGCGGTCGTAGTCCGGCCACAGCTTGTCCTGAAAGATGTATTCGGCGTAAGCCGCCTGCCATAGCATGAAATTGCTGGACCGCTGCTCACCGGAGGTGCGGATCAGCAGGTCCACGTCGGGCATGTCGGGGCGGTGCAGGTGCCGGGCTACGGTGGCCTCGGTGACGCGTTCGGGGTTGAGCCTGCCGGCGACGGCTTCGCGGGCGATATCCTTTGCGGCTTCCGCGATTTCGGTGCGGCCTCCGTAGTTGACGCAGTAATTGATGGTGATGACGTCGTTGTGCACGGTCATGTTCTCGGCGATCTGGAACTCCTTGATGACGCTGCGCCACATCCGCGGCCGCGAGCCCACCCAGCGCATCCGCACCCCCATCGCGTCGAGGTTCTCCCGACGGCGGCGCACCACGTCGCGGTTGAAGCCCATCAAGAACCGGACCTCCTCGGTGGAGCGTTTCCAGTTCTCGGTGGAGAACGCGTACACCGTCAACCACTTGACGCCGATTTCGATGGCGCCGCAAGTGATGTCGATCAGCACCGCCTCCCCCATCTTGTGGCCCTCGGTGCGGTGCAGGCCGCGACGGGTGGCCCAGCGACCGTTGCCGTCCATCACAATGGCCACATGGTTGGGCAGCTGGTCGGCGGCGATCAGCGGGGCGGCGGCCTTCGAGGTGTGCTGCGGCGGGCGGGCCGGGCCTGTGCCGGGCGGTACCGGCAGATCGGGGAAGACCACCGGCCAGGTCGAGGTGTCCGGAAACGTCGGGTAATCATCGGGCGCGGCGGGCAACTGCGGGAAGCTGACGTCCTTTCTGCTGCGCCCCCGCTGGGGGCTGACGGCCCTCTTCGTCGCCATGCGCCATATCCTGCCCGACCGCCTCGGCGCCGCGGCGGGCAACTCGGTGATCCGTTCGAGGCCAAGGGGAAAGCCGCGCACGCCGGAGTGTGCTGCGGCCGGTGAGACGAAAGCTAACGTTACGAGTTCCCGGGCAGCGCCATCGAGACAAAATCCAGCCGCCACAGCGATTGGTAGAACTTGCGGCCGAATTTCTCCAGATCGGACACACTGGCCCGCGGCGACCCGCCGGCCTCCGACACGCTCGCGGCGATCTGCCGGACCGTTTTGCGGCCGTCGATGTGCTGGACGAACGGCAGCTGGGCCGGGTTGAGGCGCATGCGCCAGCCCGGGCGGAAGATCTCGGTGCCGGACAGGCCGCACCGCATGCGCAGCAGCGGAACGTAATCGAGACTCTCCGACGTCGAGAAGTCGATGACGTAGCTCTGCTTGGGCCGGTCGGGACGGCACGCCATGAAGAAGTGCCGGGCGTTAAGGGTGTGAACGCGCTCCATCACTGACCAGATCTTCTCCTCCGGCAGCTCGTTGACCGCGCCATAGAACCCGCCCGCTGGTCCTGTCACATCGTGCGCGTAATACGGCGCCTTGAGCAGCCAGTGCTGAAATTCCAGTCCGGCTGACCTGACCAGGTCCAGACAGTCGTCGACACTGTAGCTTTTCGCACGCCCGTGCAGGAACGTATCCACCAGACCAGCGTCGGATGGCAAATCCTGCGCAATCTTGAGATAGCTTTGGACCGGGTGATCCGGCGACAGCCGCGCCAGCGCCTGCCTGACCAATTGGACCGAGGTGTCGTCCTGACCGAAACCCATGTCCCGGAACACCGATTCCATTATTTCGATTCCGATTCGGCCGTACTTCGCGTACAGCATTACTGCGACGACTCCATCCGGCCGCAGACAGCCGGCGAGCGCCTTCATGCCGGCCTGCGGGTCGGCCAGGTGATGCAGCACGCCGGTCGACACCACCAGGTCGAAGTCGAGTTTCAGCGTGGACAACTCCTCGATCGGCAGCAGGTGCAGCTCCATGTTCCACAGCCCGTGCTTGTCCTTGAGATACTGCTGGTGGTCCAGGGACTGCTGGCTGACGTCGACCGCCACCACCCGCGCGGCGGGGTTGGAGTAGGCGAAGACCGCCGCCTGGTTGGTGCCGCAACCCGCGACGAGAATATCCGCGTCGGGTTTGTATTCCCGGTCCGGCCATAAAATCCGATGCGCGTGGCTCGGGTCGAACCATTCCCAGTTGCCGTCCAGCCATGCCGCTAGGTCATTTATCGGCGGCGGATACGTCCACCGTTGGTACTGGCGAGAAACGACGTCGGCGCGTGGGTCTTCGCTCACTTTGGCTGGGCCTCTCCGTGTTTCATTCTTGATCGACATTCGCGGATCTGAGTTTAGCCGGGATCTGACCCCCGGGTGCCGCCTCGGGCACGCTGGACCCAGGGTAGATCTCTGCCGGCCGCCGACCGGGTTTAACCGGGCCGGCCGGGCTGACCGGGCTGACCGGGCTGACCGGGGGCTCCACCGGGGGAGCCGGGCGCACCGCCGGCGCCGCCTTCTCCGCCCGCGCCGGGTTGACCGCCGGGACCGGCGGAGCCGCCCTGGCCACCCTGGCCACCCTGGCCACCATGCCCGCCTGCGCCGCCTGCGCCGCCTGCGCCGCCCTGGCCGCCCTGACCGCCGGCACCGCCCTTGCCGCCCTGCCCGCCCTGGCCACCGTGACTGCCGTCGCCGGGCGTTCCGTCGGCGCCGGGCGCACCGTTGGCGCCGGGCGCACCGTTGGCTCCGTCGGTACCGGCGGCGCCGGGCGCCTCCGCGCCAGCCTGACCTGAAGCGGTGGCCTCACCGCCGGCGCGGCCCGGGGCGGGGGCGTCAGCGGCGGCGCCGCCGTCGACACCCTCGGCCGCGGGGCGCGTGGGCGTGGTGTCGGTGCCGACGGCAGCGGTGCCGTGTTCGCCCCCGGGGTGGCCCGGGACGGTCGTCTCGGAGCCGCCGTTGTCATCGTCGCCGGGCGCGTTGGTGGGCAGCGGAACGACGAGGACGGGGCCGGTGGCGAGGATGTCGGCGTGGGCGCCGGGGGCTGCGTGGGCGACTGGTGTGAATGCCGCCGGGCTCACCGCCGCCGCCAGGAACATCCCGGCCGCCGTGCCCAGACCGAGCGCTGGTCGCTGCCGTGGGCTGGCGTTGCGTGGCTGGCGGCTCCGCATGGCGTGGTGCTGACTGAGCATCGGTGCGCCTCTCGTTTAACCGTCTCGTTTTCGGGTTGCACCAGCTTACCGTGAGCGAGCTGGCGGTTTGATGAAAGTGGGTCGTTGGGTGGGATCGACTTGCGCGTCAAGGGACTGCCGCGGGTGTGGTGCGAGCGCACCGGGTTCGCCATGGAAAGTTCGCCGGTGCGAGTGGTTGATGTCGTCGGTCCAAGCCGGCATTGGCCGCTCGGGGGTGGTGGCCGGTTGGGGGCGGGTCAGCCGGCGGCGCCGGTTTTGCCCGGACTGCCGGCGGTGCCCGCAGCACCGTCGGCGCCGGATGTGCCGGGGCTGGTGCCCGAGCCGCCGGCGCCGCCGGTGCCGCCCGCGCCGGCGGCACCACCTGCGCCGGCCGCACCGCCCGCGCCGGGCTCGCCGTCGGTGCCGGAGTCACCCGATACCGCTTGCCCGCCGGTGCCGGCTTGCCCGCCGGTCCCGCCGTCGCCGCCGGTCGCTCCGTCACCGCCGTGACCACCCGCCCCGCCGTCACCGCCGTAAGCGGCCAAACCCGTGTGAGCATAAGCCCAGCCGCCAGTCCCTCCGGCTCCGCCGGTCCCGCCGGCCCCGCCGGTCCCGCCGGCCCCGCCCTGACCGCCGTTGCCGGCATCGCCGCCGACGCCGTGGGCACTCAATGCGGCACCCCCGTCGCCGCCGGCCCCGCCGACCCCGCCGTCACCGCCGGCACTCAAGGCGTTGCCGCCGGCGCCGCCGCCGCCGGCGGCGCCGCCACCGATATAGGCAGTGCCACCCATTGGACCGGGGTTGCTATCCGCTGCGCCGCCGCCCTCACCGCCGGCCCCGCCGTGGCCGCCGGGGGCGCCGGTGCCGCCGGCGCCGCCCTCACCGCCGTTCCCGCCGGCTCCGCCGTTGCCGGCGA
>NZ_JBYCLE010000074.1:0-12999 GCF_057473765.1 Mycobacterium sp. TH-M106
GTTTCGAACCCCGGACCCGCTGATTAAGAGTCAGCTGCTCTACCAACTGAGCTAACGGCGCGAGACGGCCTGGACCGCGAGTGCGACAATAACAGCCACCACGGCAAGTGGCGAGTCCTCGACTTTTCACGTTTGGGCCAGAACCGCTGTCCGCATCGTATGACGCCTGATCCTTTAGACTACTGCCGAGTGGTGGGCGAGGGTCGGAGTAAGGGTCTGAGTGAGGATCTCGGTGAGTAGCGGCATGGCTTCGACGTCCCGTTGGTGTGGACACCGATCCCGGTTGACGGCGTCGCTGGTGATCCCTGCGGTGGTGCTGGGCCTTGGCGCCTGCGGCGGCAACGACGGCCCGGAACCGGCCAAGGTCATCAGCGACAAAGGCACCCCCTTCGGCGATCTACTCATCCCGAAGCTGACTGCCTCGGTGACCGAAGGGGCGGTCGACGTGGCGGTGGACACCCCGGTGAAGGTCACTGCAGAGGGCGGGGTGCTGGGTGCGGTCACCATGGTCAATGAAAACGGTAAGGTAGTCGACGGCCAACTCAGCCCGGACGGCCTGACCTGGTCGACCATTGAGCCGCTCGGCTACAACCGCCGCTACACACTGAACGCCAAATCGCTCGGGCTGGGTGGGGTGACCGTCCGGCAGATGGCCTTTCAGACCCATTCACCGCAAAACCTGACGATGCCCTATGTCACGCCGAGCAACGGCGAAGTGGTGGGCGTCGGCCAGCCGGTGGCGATCCGGTTCGACGAGAACATCGCCAACCGCCTTGCGGCCCAGAAGGCCATCAAGATCACCACCGACCCCCCGGTCCGGGGTGCGTTCTACTGGCTGAACAACCGCGAAGTGCGTTGGCGGCCACAATCTTTCTGGGCACCCGGCACCAGTGTCGAGGTCGCAGTCAACACCTACGGCGTCGACTTGGGCAACGGGGTGTTCGGCCAGGACAGTCTGACCACGCACTTCACCATCGGCGACGAGGTCATCGCGACGGTCGATGACGACACCAAGTCGATGGTCGTCCGGATCAACGGCGACGTGGCAAAGACCATGCCGGTCTCGATGGGCAAGAACAGCACCCCGACCAACAACGGCACCTACCTCGTCGGTGCCCGGTTCAACCACATGGTCATGGACTCGTCGACGTACGGGGTGCCGGTCAACTCGCCCAACGGGTATCGCACCGAGGTCGACTGGGCGACGCAGATCTCCTACAGCGGGATATTCGTGCACTCGGCGCCCTGGTCGGTCGGTGCGCAGGGCTATAGCAACACCAGCCACGGCTGCCTCAACGTCAGCCCCAGCAACGCGTTGTGGTTCTTCGAGAACACCAAGCGCGGTGACGTGGTGGAGATCACCAATACGGTCGGGCCGACGTTGCCGGGCACCGAGGGTCTCGGTGACTGGAACATCCCCTGGGAGCAGTGGCAGGCCGGCAACGCCGACGACTGAGTTCCTCGCTCCTCGGCAGACGTGAGACAGCCGCCGAGTGCCCAGCGGTCCGTCGGGCGGCTGCGGCAACCTCACCGTGTCGCCGTTCGTCGCGCTGGCGCGACCAGACGGGTGACGCCAGTTGTTACCGGTTGACGATGACGGCGGCTGCGGCCTTTGTCAGCAGGTCCGACGTGAGCCGCTCGGGGTGGAGTTGTGCGTCGGTGTTGCCCATCACGACGATGGCGGTGCGATCATCGAGTCTCGCCGTGAAGACATACTCAGGATTCCTGTCTTCCGGGCTCAATTTGATCCCCGTGGTGGTGGCGCCGGCGATGGTCGGAGCGTCAATCTGTTCAGCCGGCCCGGCCACATCGGGGGAGCCGGATATCACCAGACCCAAACCGCAGCCCTCGGGCTTCTCTCCGACCGGAAGCGGCTGGGATGACCGGAGGGCAACCACGTCAATGCTTCCCTGGTCACCGCGCGCGTTGATCCCTGCCGCCTGCGCACCGACCGAAGGCACGGCGTAGGACGGGAGGACCACTGCGCGGCACTTGGGCGGCACAATGCGGGCCTCGGTCAAAGCGGTGATGCGGGAACTGTCGTTGTCGGGCTGGCTTACCGGCTTGGCGGGGTAAGCCGCCACTGTGAATCCCGGGGGAAAACCGTTTTTGATGTTGTCGACCCGCGAGATGTCGTATTCGACGACACGCGGTGGTGTCGACGTTGGTGAGGACGCCGCAGGTGGGTTCGTCGGCTTGGTGTCGGCGGCATTTCCGCACGCGACGAGCAAACCGCCTGCGCTGAGCACGAGCAGAAACGATGCGATTTTCATGGTTCTGAGCAGCGACCACGCCATCCCCCAAGCCTAAAGCAGCAGTTCTCGTCAGCTTCGGGCTGCAGGGCGGCAACGGCAATGGCGGCTCCACATAACGTGATCGCGTGCGGACCCAGTCCAAGACAGAGGCATCGTTCTCAGACGCGCGCCGTCAGCGCGATGCTCAACTCCTGCCCGGTGGCCTCGGTCAGTCGTTCGAGCAGGTCGATGGACGGGATGCGGCCACCACCTTCGATTTCAGCAATGGCCGGCTGGGTGGTCCGCATCCGCTTAGCGAGCTCGGTCTGGGTCAGGCCGCACGCGGTGCAGGCGTCGTAAAACATCTCCGCGACACGCATGGCAACGCCGGCCTTGCTGTACGCCTCGTCGTAGACAGCGCGCTCGTCGGCGGTCATCTCGCCGTCGCGAGCCGCGCGGCGCTTGCGGTAGTTGACGGTCATGTCTTGTTCTTCCCCACTCTGCGCGAGAGCACCTTTCGGGCTCTGGTGACTTCCTTTGATTCGTTTTGACGCTGCTTTTGGAACGTGGTCAGTGTGATGATCGCGTCTTCGACGGTGTAGGTGATGCGCCGGTTGACGCCCTCGCAGCGGAATCGCAGTTCGTAGAGCTTGCCCGTCAGATATTTGCAATGCGGCATCCGAAGTTTGGGACCGTATTCCGCCAGAAGGTCGAGCGCCCGGACTCGGGCTCCCGGACGATCAACTTCACCACCGCGGAGGTATCCATGTAGATCATCGGTCCTCACGCAACTCGGCCAGGACCGCACTGAAGTCCCGCTGCGGCAGACTGTCGGTGTCGATCGAAGCGAGATTCCCGCGGCGGCGGGCCGGTCTCATGGAGCCGCTGGCAATGAGGCTGTTTCGTGTTCGGTCAGTTGTGGTGACCGGAACCAGCCGCGCGACCAGCCGGCCCCGCATCGTTACCGACAGCTCCTCACCCGCTTCCACCCGTCGGGGCCTATCGACGCGGCGGCCTGAGCCGCCCTGAACCACCCTGAACCACCCGGGCAAAACGGCATTTTCACGCGTCGGGGTGAGTGACGGGACTCGAACCCGCGACACCCAGGATCACAACCTGGTGCTCTACCAACTGAACTACACTCACCATCGCCGCCCGATCCCGCGGTCCCCCGCACGCGAAAGGCGGCGACGTCGATACTAGCTGCTGGGGTGCTCGCAGGCCGAATCAATTTCTCCGGTCGCACCCTCGTCGGCCCCGAATTCGGCAGCGATCGCCGCGACGTCGCTGGTGGACGGCCCGGGCGGGGCTACGAAGACGGCGCGCCGGTAGAACTTCAGCTCACGAATGGACTCGTGGATGTCAGCGAGCGCCCGGTGCGCTAGTCCTTTGGCCGGCTGGCCGTAGTAGATCCGCGGGTACCAGCGCCGGCACAGTTCCTTGATCGAGCTGACGTCGACCATCCGGTAGTGCAGGTAGGAGTCCAGGGTGGGCATGTCACGAGCCAGGAAACCCCGGTCGGTGGCGATCGAATTGCCGGCCAGAGGCACCATCTTGGCTTGCTTGACGTGCGTGCGGACGTAGTCGAGCACCATCGCCTCGGCGGTCGCCACGTCGACGGTGGAGGCCCTGACCTCCTCGATGAGGCCAGACCGGCTGTGCATCTCCGCGACGATGTCGATCATCGACGCCAATGCGGCGTCGTCGGTGTGGATCACCACGTCGACACCGTCGCCGAGGATGTTCAGCTCGCCGTCGGTGACCAGGGCCGCGATCTCGATCAGCTTGTCCGAGCCCAGGTCCAGGCCGGTCATCTCACAGTCGACCCAGACCAGTTCGTCTCGTGCTCCGCTCACAATAGACTCACGTTAGCTGCTCACCGGCCTGCGGCGACGCCCGCCCAAGCCCAGCCAAGTAGTGTCGTCACGATGAGCCCTGAATTCACACCGCGCTCAGCAGAGGCTGCCGCAGCGCAGATCGCGAGCGGCTACGCCGTCGGCGGACCGGCTCTGGAGCTGGGCACCGTGGTCGTCGACGGCACCGCCGACCCCGCCGCGCAGGTCCGCATCCCGCTGTCCACCATCAACAGGCACGGCCTGGTGGCCGGAGCCACCGGCACCGGCAAGACCAAAACGCTGCAGGTGATCGCCGAGCAGTTGTCCGCCGCCGGCGTACCGGTGCTGATGGCCGACGTCAAGGGTGACCTGTCCGGGCTGGCCCGGGCCGGTGAGCCAGGCGACAAGATCACCGAGCGCGCCAAGGAGACCGGCGACGACTGGGCGCCGACCGCCTTCCCGGTGGAGTTCCTGTCGCTGGGCACCGGCGGGATCGGCGTGCCGGTGCGAGCCACGATCTCCAGCTTCGGCCCCATCCTGCTGTCGAAGGTGTTGGGGCTCAACCCGACTGGGGAATCAACCCTCGGCTTGATCTTTCATTGGGCGGACCAGAAGGGCCTGGCGCTGCTGGATCTGAAGGATTTGCGCTCGGTGATCAGCTATCTCACCAGCGACGAGGGCAAACCCGAACTGAAAAACCTTGGGGCGGTGTCCTCAGCCACCGCTGGCGTGATCCTGCGTGCGCTGGTCAGCCTGGAAGCCGAGGGCGCTGACACCTTCTTCGGTGAGCCGGAACTCAAACCCCAAGATCTGATGCGCACCGACGACAAAGGCCACGGTGTCATCTCGCTGCTGGAGTTGGGTGATCAGGCCAGCCGCCCAGTGCTGTTCTCCACTTTCCTGATGTGGGTGCTCGCCGACCTGTTCACGTTCCTGCCCGAGGTCGGCGACGTCGACAAACCCAAACTGGTGTTCTTCTTCGACGAGGCGCACCTGTTGTTCACCGAGGCCTCCAAGGCGTTCCTGCAACAGGTGGAACAGACCGTCAAGCTGATCCGCTCCAAGGGCGTCGGCGTTTTCTTCTGCACTCAGCTGCCCACCGACGTACCCAACGACGTGTTGTCCCAATTGGGTGCACGTGTGCAGCATGCGTTGCGGGCGTTCACCCCCGACGACCAGAAGGCGCTCAGCAGGACTGTGCGCACCTACCCGAAAACCACGATCTACGACCTGGAGTCGGCGCTGACATCGCTGGGTATCGGCGAAGCGATCGTCACCGTCCTCTCCGAGAAGGGCGCTCCGACACCGGTCGCCTGGACCAGACTGCGGCCACCGCGGTCGCTGATGGCCGCCCTCGGTGACGACGCGATCAGCGCGGCCGCCAAAGCCAGCCCGCTGCAGACCGAATACGGTCAGACCATCGACCGCGAGTCGGCTTATGAGCTTCTGAAAACCAAACTAGCTCCGGCGCAGCAGGATTCCGAGGCAGGCAATGTAGGCAATGTAGGCAACGCACTGCCAACAGCAGAGTCGAAGCGGCCACACTGGTGGACGCGCATGTGGCGCTGGTTCACCGGCCTGTTCTCAAGTCCCGGGGCTAGGAGCTTCGCACGCTCGGCCGGCACAGCGATGGGCCGCGAAATCGTCCGCGGCATGATGGGCACCGGACGCCGCCGGCGCTACTGAACTCACCCGCCGCCCAGCTTCTTGTAGACGAAGCCCACGATCGGCGTGACGACAGCGCGCGGGCTGTACTGACTGGCAACCGACATCGCCTTGGACGTGACCCCGGGTACGACACGCATCTTGTTGCGCTGCAACGCATCCAGCGACACCTTCGCGGTGTGCTCTGTCGAAATCCAGAGAAAGTCCGGTATCAGCCTGTCGACCAGCGACGCCTCGGCCGCATCGGGCATCTCGGTGCGCACCGGCCCCGGTGCCAGCAGCGTGACGTGTACGCCGCAACGGCGCAGCTCCCCGCGCAGCGACTCGCTGAAGGTGTTGACGAACGCTTTGGTAGCGGCATAGGTGGCATTGTTGGGGATCGGTGAATTACCCGCCGCCGAGCCGGAAATCAGGATGCCGCCGGCCCCACGCTCGACCATGCCTGGCAGCACCGCCAGCACCAGGTCGTGCACCGCCACCGCGTTCAGCTGCACCTGGGACCGCTCGGCCGCGGCGTCGAGCGTGGCAACCGGACCGAACGTCGCGGTGCCGGCGTTGGCGCACAGTATCGAGATATTGCGGCCGGCCAACTCGCTGGCCAGCTTGGCCCGCTGCTCCGGGTCGGCGAGATCAACCGGACGCACCTCGACAGCGACCCGGTACCTGTCGGACAGCCGAGCAGCCAGGTCGTTGAGGACATCCTCGCGGCGCGCGGTGATGATCAGCCCGTGGCCGCGGGCCGCCAGCTCGGTGGCCAGCGCCTCGCCGATGTTCTGGGAAGCTCCGGTGACGACGGCACGCGCGTCCGGGCTGGGGGCGGGCACGGCCATGCGGCAATCGTAGAGTGCCGACAATGGGGTCCGGCCGCCTGGCCGCCGCGCTTGCGGGGTTTTAGCCGGGCACCGCGCAGATGGTGACGATGGTGCCTGTGCGCTGCCGCACCTGGGCCCCGTCCACGGTGACTGAGCAGGTGACTTCCTCGCCGATATTGACCACCGTGACGCTGGCCGATTTCGATGCCGGGGGCGTCAGGCTCACCTGCTTGCTCCACGGCAGCACCACATTGAACTCGGTCTGCAGCACACCGCCGGTTTCGATGTAGGCGATGCTGATCGCCCGGCCCTGGCCGGTGACGCTGTAGACGACGGCCTGCGCCTCGCCCGCGGTGGTCGACTCGGTGGGCGGCGGCGGTTCCGTGCTGGTGGTCGGCGACGGCAGCCGAGTCGTGGTCGGCGGTATCTGCGGCGACGGGGTCGTGCCCGGAATCGACGGCAACGGCGAAACCGCGGTCGGCCTCTTCGTCGTTCCGTTGGCGACCATCAACGCCACGACCAGGCCGACGACCAGCAGCACCGCTCCACCGGCCAGCAGAAACAGCCAACGCGGCGACCTGGGTGGCTTGGGTGGTTGCGGCTGCCCGCCCCCGTCACCGTAGGCCGGGCTTCCCGGCGGCTGACCCGGCGGCGGCTGGCCCGGCGCCCAGGGTGGTTGCGAAAGCTGCGTGGTCGGGTTCTGGGTGTTCTGAGTGTGTTGCGGCAGGTATCCCGCACCGTAGGTCGGCAACTGGCCCGCGTAAGCCGGGTCGACGTACGGCGGATAGCTCACCGGTGCCGCCTCGGTTGGTTCGGCGGTGTGACGGGTCGGATCGAACCCCACGGGTCGACGCGGATCGCTCATGCCCACCTCATGGCATGCAGGGTACCTGTGCGCGCACAACCTCGCAGTGCCGCAGTTATCTGGCGGCCCTGCTTCCCGCGACGGCCAGCGCTGCGACGGTCATCGCCCGCATGGCGGCGCGCGCGCAGACCGTGCTGGGCGGCCTGAACGGCTTGGTGCCGGACGGTTTCATGCTGTGCGGAGTCGAGTTCAGCAGCCCGAACACCGCGTGTGCCATCAGCCTGGCGTCGGACTCGGCCAACCCGGTGTTCAATTGGCGCAGCACGCCCACCCAGACCTCGACATACTGGCGCTGCGCGCTGCGTACCTGGCGTTCGGCTGCCGGCGGCAGATGCGCCAGATCACGGTCCTGGATGCGGATCAGGTCGGGTTCGCTCAGCGCGAAGTCGAGGTGAAAATCTATCAGGCCGTCCAGCACGGCGGCCGGGTTCTCACCGCGGGAGCTGACGTCGCGCGCCCCGGCCAGCAGGCGGGTGCTGATCCCGACCAGCAGTTCGACCAGCAACGCTTCCTTGTTGGGGAAATGCCGGTAGATGGCCGGGCCGCTGACCCCGGCCGCGGCGCCGATGTCTTCCAGCCGCACCGCCAGGAAACCGCGCTCGGCGAAGAGTCGCTCGGCAGCCGCCAGTAACTGGGTGCGCCGGTCGGATTTCAGCTGGCTGCGGCGGTTGGCGGGCTCGGCCCGACCGGCCGGGGCCGACGCTGCCATCTGGGGCCTCCGTTGCTGCTCACCGTGGACACGTGAGTTAACCGTCACTAACATAGCACGTGTCAGGCGCGGTGAACTCGGTCATTGGGGACGTGGTGGCAACCGTGGAATCCGCGGAACACGAAGGACTCTCGGCAGGGCTGTCCTACGCGCGCGGAGAGTCCCGACCGTCGTTGTTGGAGACGACCATCGGTGCTGCGCTGGCCGCCACCGCCGCCGCATACCCGGATCGGGACGCGCTGGTCGACATCGCGGCGCGGCGGAGCTGGACCTATGCCGAGCTGCTCGATGATGTGCGCCGGTTGGCGAGCGGGCTGATCCGGGTCGGCATCGGCCCCGGTGATCGGGTGGGCATCTGGGCGCCGAACCGCTGGGAATGGGTGCTCGTGCAGTACGCCACCGCCGAGATCGGCGCGCTGTTGGTCAACATCAACCCCGCCTACCGCGCCCACGAACTGCAGTACGCGCTGCAGCAGTCCGGGTTGGTGATGGTGATCTCCGCGCCCAGCTTCAAAACCTCTGACTACCGGGCGTTGCTCAGCGACGTGGCGCCGTGCTGTGCAGAGCTGCGTGAGGTCGTTTTTCTCGGCAGCGAGCGCTGGAACGCGCTGGCCGGTGGGGAAGCTGACGTGGCCGAGCTGGCTCAGATCGCGGCAACGCTGGATAGCCGCGACCCGATTAACATCCAATACACCTCTGGCACAACGGGGTACCCAAAGGGTGCCACGCTGAGCCACCGCAACATCCTCAACAACGGCTATCTGGTTGGCCAGCTGCTGGGCTACACCGAGGCCGACCGGATCTGTGTGCCGGTGCCGTTCTATCACTGTTTCGGGATGGTGCTGGGGAACCTGGCGGCGGTCAGCCACGGCGCGGCCATAGTGATACCGGCGCCCGGTTTCGACGCCGGCGCCACGCTGCGCGCGGTGGCCGGCGAGGGATGCACCAGCCTATACGGGGTGCCCACCATGTTCATCGCCGAACTTGGCCTGCCCGACTTCGCCGACTACGACCTGAGCAGTCTGCGCACCGGGATCATGGCCGGCTCGCCGTGTCCGGTGGAGGTGATGCGCCGGGTGATCGAGGACATGCACATGCCCGAGGTGGCGATCTGCTACGGCATGACCGAGACCTCTCCGGTGTCGGTCCAGACCCGCCGCGACGACTCGATGGAACGCCGAGTCGCCACGGTGGGCCGGGTCTGCCCACACCTGGAGATCAAAGTCACCGACCCGGGCACGGGTCAGATTCTGCCGCTCGGAGTTGCCGGCGAGTTCTGCACCCGCGGCTATTCGGTGATGACCGGGTACTGGAACGACCCGGCGCGAACCGCCGAGGTCATCGACACCGACGGCTGGATGCACAGCGGCGACCTAGCCGTGATGGACGCCGACGGGTATGTGCGGATCACCGGCCGGATCAAGGACATGGTCATCCGCGGCGGGGAGAACATCTACCCGCGCGAGATCGAAGAAGTCCTCTATACCCACCCCGACGTCGTCGACGCACAAGTCATCGGGGTACCCGACGACACCTACGGCGAGGAGCTGATGGCGGTAATCACCCTGCGTGACGGGGCGGCCGCGCTCACCGTCGAAGGGCTGCGTGTGTTCTGCACTAAGCGGTTGGCGCACTTCAAAATTCCGCGATATCTGCGGATCGTGGACGAACTCCCGATGACAGTCACCGGCAAGATCCGCAAAGACGAGCTGCGCCGCCAGGCGATCGAGTACTTGCGTGAGTGACCGCCCCGGGGGATCTTCCCACTGATTGGCTGCGCGGCTGGAGCTTGTCGGTGCGGCACGTTGCTTGGTGTTAGGCGTGTGCCTTCGTTCGAGACGCGATGATGTCTTCGGCGTCGTCGGAGTCAAGTCGCAGATCCCATGCCGTGCGGGCGGCGAGGGCGTCATAGATGTTGCGGGCCAGTTGCTGGCGGGCGGAGATCGGATCACCGGCTCGAAGCACTTGTACTACGTGCCCGCCGGAGACCTCCGGGTCGGCGATGACTTGCAATGCGGCTTGGTTGTCATCAGCCGGGTATAGCCAACCGCCATGGTCGATACCCTGCGTCTCCTCGATCACCGCTCGGATAACATCGGTGAGCGACGGACCCGAACCAACGATGATGTAGTCCATGTTCGCCATTCGCCTCACCTCCCGATTCTGATGTCCAATGGGCCACGGTCCGTGGTCCGACCAACTATCCACACGACGGATAGTTCAGGATACCGCCGCAGCGCCTCACCAGCTGTGCACGATGCCTCGTCGATGCTGATCTCGGTGCGCGAGATGTCGAACACGACCCGTCCAGATTGCGCTGCGCCACGACCGAGCCGCCTCACCAGGGTGTTCCGATTCGACGACGTTGGAGACTTTATCTCCCAGCGCTGGCTATTGATCTCGATGTCGGCCGTCTTTCCGAGGCTGTCTGCCGGTATGAATCGGACGTCGTGGCCTAAGTCCGCCAGCCAGCGTGCGGTGTCGATCTCGTGTTGACGCAGATTTCGGACGGCATGTCGATCGACAGCCCCGCGGAGTGGTTCCTCGCCGCCTGGCACCGGGGGCGTTGACTCGGCCTTCTTTGCATCTGCACGTCGTTTGCGGTTCATTGCGTTGAAGGATGTCATCGAACGGCGACACGCTGACGTGCCCGGCAAACGGTGTTAATCTCTATTAACTGAAGTCGAGGAGGTTCCCGGGTGGCGATGGACAAGGTCGTGGCGACGGCCGCGGCAGCCGTCGCCGACGTGACCGACGGGGCGTCACTGGCTGTGGGCGGGTTCGGTCTGTGCGGCGTACCCGAGGCGCTGATCGCTGCGCTGGCCGACCTCGGAGTCGGCGGTCTGGAGACGGTCTCGAACAACTGCGGCGTGGACGGAGTCGGATTGGGCCTGCTGTTGGCGCAGAAAAAGATTCGCCGCACCATCAGCTCCTATGTGGGGGAGAACAAGGAATTCGCCCGGCAGTATCTCGCCGGTGAGTTGGAGGTGGAGTTGACCCCGCAGGGCACCCTGGCCGAGCGGCTGCGGGCTGGCGGCGCCGGAATTCCGGCGTTCTACACACCCACCGGGGTGGGCACCCAGGTCGCCGACGGCGGCCTGCCGTGGCGCTACGACTCCTCCGGTGGGGTAGCGGTCGCTTCGCCGCCGAAGGAGACCCGCGAGTTCGACGGTTGCACTTACGTTCTGGAGCACGCGATCCGCACCGACTTCGCGCTGGTGCACGCGTGGAAGGGCGATAGGCACGGCAACCTGGTCTACCGCGAGGCGGCGGCCAACTTCAACCCGGACTGCGCGGCGGCGGGCCGCATCACCATCGCCGAAGTCGAGCACCTCGTCGAGCCCGGCGAGATTGACCCGGCGCAGGTGCACACCCCGGGTGTCTATGTGCAGCGGGTGGTGCACGTGCCCGACCCGGTGAAGCGGATTGAGCGGAAGACGGTGCGGAAATGACCGGCTGGACCAGAGACGAGTTGGCCGCGCGGGTCGCGGCCGAGTTACGCGACGGGCAGTATGTCAACCTCGGTATCGGACTGCCCACACTCGTCCCCAACCACATTCCGGCCGGTGTCACCGTCGTGCTGCATTCGGAGAACGGAATCCTCGGTGTGGGGCCGTACCCGCGGCGCGAGGACCTCGACGCCGACTTGATCAACGCCGGCAAGGAGACGGTGACCACGCTGGCGGGTGCGGCGTTCTTCTCCTCCTCGACCTCGTTCGGCGTGATCCGCGGCGGCCACCTCGACGTGGCGGTGCTGGGCGGTATGCAGGTGTCGGCCGCTGGTGACCTGGCCAACTGGATGATCCCGGGCACCATGGTCAAGGGCATGGGCGGGGCGATGGACCTGGTGCACGGTGCGCGGCGGGTCATCGTGATGATGGAGCACACCGCCCGCGACGGCAGCGCGAAGATCGTCGAGCGCTGCACGCTGCCGCTGACCGGTGCGCGCTGCGTGGACCGCATCATCACCGACCTTGCCGTCATCGACGTCGACGACGACGGCCTGAGGTTGGTCGAAACCGCCCCCGGAGTCTCCGTCGACGAGGTGGCCGCCAAAACCGAACCGCCGCTTAAACTTCGGGTTGCGCCATGACGGCCCACGCTGTCCCAGAAGCCGCTTTCACCTTCGCCGCCGAGCATCGCCGCCTGGTCGCCGAGCTGAAGGAGAAGCTGACCAGCGTCGCGCGCGGTGGCAGTGAACGCTCCCGGCAGCGGCATGTCGCGCGCGGCAAGCTGTTGCCGCGCGAGCGGGTGGACCGGCTGCTCGATCCGGGAAGTCCGTTTTTAGAGCTGGCGCCGCTGGCCGCCGACGGCATGTACGACGGCGAGTGTCCCGGAGCCGGGATCATCACCGGGATCGGGCGGGTAGCGGCGCGGGAGTGCGTGATCGTCGCCAACGACGCGACGGTCAAGGGTGGCACCTACTACCCAATGACGGTCAAGAAGCATCTGCGCGCACAGGAAGTGGCGCTGCACAATCGGCTGCCGTGCCTGTACCTGGTGGACTCCGGTGGCGCGTTCCTGCCCCGCCAGGACGACGTCTTCCCCGACCGCGAGCACTTCGGCCGGATCTTCTACAACCAGGCGACCATGAGCGCCAAGGGCATACCGCAGGTGGCGGCGGTTCTGGGCTCGTGCACCGCGGGCGGTGCCTACGTGCCGGCGATGAGCGACGAAGCCGTCATCGTGCGTGAGCAGGGCACGATCTTCCTCGGCGGCCCGCCGCTGGTCAAAGCCGCCACCGGCGAGGTCGTCACCGCCGAGCAGCTCGGCGGCGGCGAGCTGCACTCGCGGGTCTCCGGGGTCACCGATCATCTGGCCGACGACGACGAACACGCGCTGCGCATCGTCCGTCGCATCGCCGCCACCTTCGGTCCGC
>NZ_JBYCLE010000075.1:0-5240 GCF_057473765.1 Mycobacterium sp. TH-M106
TCGTCGCGGTCTACGACACCGGCGAGGCGGACACACCCGCGGGCCCGCTGCCCTACATCGTCATGGAGTACGTCAACGGCGTCACCCTGCGTGACATTGTTCAGACGGACGGTCCGATGCCGCCCCAGCGCGCCCTCGAGGTGATCGCCGACGCCTGCCAGGCGTTGAACTTCAGTCACCAGCACGGCATCATCCATCGCGATGTCAAGCCCGCCAACATCATGATCGCGAAAAACAATGCCGTAAAGGTGATGGACTTTGGAATCGCGCGGGCGATCGCCGACGGTGGGAACACCTTCACCCAAACCGCCGCGGTGATCGGCACTGCACAGTACCTGTCCCCCGAGCAGGCCCGCGGCGACGCGGTCGACGCCCGTTCCGACGTGTACTCGCTTGGCTGCGTCCTCTACGAAATCCTTACCGGCGAGCCGCCTTTCGTGGGCGACTCACCCGTCGCAGTCGCCTACCAGCATGTGCGCGAAGACCCGGTGCCGCCGTCACAACGGCGCCCGAGCCTGCCCGCCGACTTAGACGCGGTGGTGCTCAAAGCACTGGCGAAGAATCCGGACAACCGCTACCAGACCGCCGCCGAGATGCGGGAAGACCTGGTCCGGGTGCACAACGGCGAGCAACCGGAGGCGCCCAAGGTGTTCACCGAGGCCGAGCGGACGTCGATGCTGACGTCGGGGCGCCACGCCGGCAGCGGACCACGCACCGACCCGCTGCCCCGCCGGGAGTTCGATCCTGCCCACGACCACGCCAGGGGATCGGTGGGCCGCTGGCTCATCGCGGTGGTCGTGCTGGCGGTGCTGACCGTCATCACCACCGTGATGATCAACACCTTCGGCAACACCACCCACCCGATACAGGTTCCCGACGTGCGCGGCAAGGTCTCGGTCGACGCCATAGCCGAACTGCAGAACAAGGGCTTCAAAACCCGCACCGAGCAGAGGGCGGATTCGACGGTCCCGCCTGACCACGTGATCAGCACCGATCCACCCGCCGACGCCGCGGTGAACAAGGGTGACAAGATCACCGTCAACGTGTCCTACGGGCCAGAGCAGCGCCAGCTGCCCGACGTGTCTTCGCTCAGCTACGCCGACGCGGTGAAGAAACTGAAGGACACCGGATTCGGGAAGTTCAAGCAGGTGGACGCAGCATCCACGCCGGAGCTGGCCGACCGGGTGATCGGGACCAACCCGCCGGCCAATCAGACCACGGCGGTCACCAACGAGATCACCATCATCGTCGGCACCGGACCGGAAACCAAGCCGGTTCCCGACGTCACCGGCCAAACGGTAGAGGTCGCACAGAAGAACCTGACCGTCTACGGCTTCACCAAGTCGACCGAGGTTCCGGTGGACAGCTCCCGCCCGGCCGGCGAGGTGATCGGCACCAGTCCGCCCACCGGTGAGACGGTGCCGTTGGACACGGTGATCGAACTGCGGGTGTCGCGGGGCAACCAGTTCGTGATGCCCGACCTATCCGGGATGTTCTGGACCGACGCCGAACCACAGCTGCGCGCGCTGGGCTGGACCGGCACCTTGATCAAGGGCCCCGATGTCGACGCCGGCAGCGCCGCACACAACCGAGTGCTCTACCAAAGCCCGGCGGCCGGCCAGGGCGTCAACAGCGACGGCGCCATCACGCTGCGATTCGGTCAGTAGCCGACGGCCCGGGCTGACCGGGCATGTTGGCGGACATTCTGCACGGTGTCGGCGACCTCGTTCTCCAGTCGCTGCACCAGCGTTTCCCAACTGGCGGGGTCGCAGACCTGCCCACAGCAGGACAGCCAGTTGGCTAGCATCCGATGCCCGCCCTCGGTGAGGATGGACTCGGGATGAAACTGCACCCCATGGATAGGTAGCTCGATGTGCCGCACACCCATGATCACCGCACCACGGGTGCGGGCCGTCACCTCCAGGCACGCGGGCAGGGTCTCCGGCAAAATCGTCAGCGAGTGGTATCTGGTCGCGGTAAACGGCTCCGGAAGGCCGGCGAGCACACCGGTATTCGTGTGAAACACTGTGCTGGTCTTGCCGTGCAACAGTTCCGGTGCCCGGTCCACCGTCGCACCGAAAGCGGCACCAATGGCCTGGTGACCCAGGCACACTCCGAGCAACGGGCTACGCGTCGCGGCGCACGCCCGGACCACGCTGATCGACGCGCCGGCGCGTTCCGGGGTGCCCGGCCCCGGGCTGAGCAGCACCCCGTCGAATCGGGAGACAGCATCGGCCGGGCCCGCCGGGTCGACGAGCCTCGCGTCGTCGTTGCGCCATACGGTGACCTCGGCGCCCAGCTGACCGAGATACTGCACCAGGTTGAACACGAAGCTGTCGTAGTTGTCGACGACTAAGATCTGCACTCGCACAGGCTACCGCCGTCGCGGCGGTCGGCTGTTTCAGTAGTCGATGGGCCCAGCTGGTGCCGCGTACCGCAACCGCTCCGGTTCGCCTGCCCCGACGACTCGTACGTCGGTGCCGACCTGTTCGCTGTAGCCAAGCCCGAAGCGGATCACGTACTGCTTGTAGAGGTTGACCAGCGGAGCGCCGGCGAGCGCAGCCTGCATCGCGGCCGGGTCCCCGATCGCGGTCACGGTGTACGGCGGGCTGTAGGTGCGCCCACCGAGCAGCAGGGTGTTGCCAACACAACGCGGCGCCGATGTGGCGACCAGACGCTGGTCCTGCATCTGGATGGCTGCGGTGCCGGCACTCCACAGCGCGTTGAGCACCGCCTCGATGTCCTGCTGGTGCACGACCAGGTCGTCGGGAGAGGCGTCACGCGGGAAGCGGCCGTAGGCGTCACGCTGGGCATCGGTGAGCGTCACCACCAAACCCGGGCCGTGCATCGCATCCAGACCGGCCGTCTCCGCCAACTCGGCTGCCCGGTTCAACATCGCCGCCAGGGCGGTGCCCGCGGCCCGGCCATGGGTGGAGCTAACCGTGGCTGTCAGCACATCGCGTTCGGCGCTGAGCCGGTCCACCGAGGACTGGGTGGCACGGACCAGGTCGACCAGTCGGGGCGCGTCACCGCGGCGGATCTCGCGGCCGCCGGACACTCCATGGGTGGCCCCCAGCAACAGCCCCGCCAGCAAGCAGACCAGCGGTACACCAAGACGCCACGGCGAGCGGCGACTCGGTGAGGCTGCCGGAACCTGCGGCTGCATCAGCACGGATCTCCGTTCTCAGCTCAATCGCCTCACTGCGCTGCTGGGTCGAGTGCTGGGCTAGTCTCTATCCGAGTAGTACTTACAGTTTTACCGTCGCACTGTCCTGAGGTTAGGAATGCCCAAGTCCAAGGTCCGCAAGAAGACCAGCTTCGCGCCGAGTTCTACGAGTTCGGTGAGCCGTACGCCAGTCAGGGTCAAGGCCGGCCCGTCGAGTACGTGGTTCGTCGCCCTGTTCCTGGGGCTGATGCTCTTCGGCCTGGTCTGGCTGATGGTATACCAGCTAGGAGCCACCGGGCTGAACGCCCCGACAGCGCTGAGCTGGATGGCCGGCCTCGGTCCCTGGAACTACGCGATAGCGTTTGCCTTCATGATCTCGGGTCTGTTGCTGACCATGCGCTGGCATTGATCTCCGGTGATCTCCAGTAAGCTGCCGAGAACTCCAGCAAGTTGCTGTGACGCCAATCACACAAGTGTGATTCATCCCCACTGTTGATAGCTCCTGTGGATAACCGTAACCGTCCACCTCGACACAAGCACGTGTAAAACTCATGCAGCAAACGGAATGGGCGCCTCGACCGGCCGGAATCGCTGGTTGTGCTGCTGCCGGCGTGATGATGGCTATCTTATCGGCGGCCCTGGTCACCGATGCTGCCGGGCGGGTGCTGACCGGTGCCGCCGCGCTGGGCCTGATCTGCTTCGCGGGCGTCTCGTGGCACGCCCGGCCGAAGCTGGCCATTACCGCCGACGGGTTGGTGGTGCGTGGGCGCCGACGCGCACTGCTACGCCGTGCAGACGTCAAGACCATCCGCATCACCGAGTTCCGCCGCATCGGCCGCAAAGTCCGGCTGTTGGAGATCGAAACCGCTGACGATCGACTGCGGGTGCTATCCAGGTGGGACCTCGGGGTGGAGCCGCTGGAGGTGCTTGATGCGCTCACACGGGCCGGTTACGGCCGTTGCCACGCCGACAGCTGACGGCCCTGGATCTCAGGAGATGGTCACCGACTCGATGATCACCGGTTCGGACGGCCGGTCGTTGCCATCGGTGGGGGCGGTGGCGATCACGTCGACGACGTGCTGCGAGTCGGTGTCGACGACCTCACCGAAGATGGTGTGTCGCCGGTTCAGATGCGGCGTCTGGCCGACGGTGATGAAGAACTGTGATCCGTTGGTTCCGGGGCCAGCGTTGGCCATCGCCAACAGGTAGGGCTTGTCGAATCGCAACTCGGGGTGGAACTCGTCGGCGAACTGATAGCCCGGGCCGCCACGGCCCGTCCCGGTGGGGTCGCCGCCCTGGATCATGAAGCCGCTGATGACCCGGTGAAACACCGCACCGTCGTAGAACGGTCCGGCGGAGCCGCCCGACGCGTTCGTGGTCGAGTAGTCCTTGGTTCCCTGCGCCAGGCCGACGAAGTTGGCCACGGTTTTGGGGGCGTGGTTTCCGAACAGCGCGATTTTGATATCGCCGCGGTTGGTGTGCAGGGTGGCGGTCGCGGTAGCGATGGGGGTGTTGCTCACGAGTTGACAGTGTGCCATTCGCACTTCGCGACCGCGGCACACGGGTACTGGTTAGCGTTAGCGTTAGCCGTGGACGCCGGCGACTGGCTGCGCAGATGACCGCTACCCGGCCGACGGAGAAGCCTGGTGGAGCGACGGGGAATCGAACCCCGATCTGAGCCTTGCAAAGGCCCGGTTCTACCGTTGAACTACCGCCCCAACGTGGACATGCCCGCGACAGCATAACTGCTGATCGATCTCCTCTTTCCACACCGTGAGCACCCAGCATGTCCAGTCGCGAAAGCCCCGCGGCACTATCGGCGCTTCACTCGCAGACCGGTGCCAGCGCTCAGTGCTGCGCGCCTGCCACCGCCCAGACGGCCTGAGTGCAATCCAAACACACTCAACGGCAACGGTGGGCCTAGGAGGACTCGAACCTCCGACCTCTTCGTTATCAGCGAAGCGCTCTAACCGCCTGAGCTATAGGCCCGCACTCGCGCGCAGCCGAGCGACGAGATTACCGCAAGCGCCACCTGCTCCCCAAATACGATGCTCCGGCTCAGTCGCGATCCGCC
>NZ_JBYCLE010000076.1:0-9696 GCF_057473765.1 Mycobacterium sp. TH-M106
CACTCGCGGTCCAGGCCGTCTCGCGCCGTTAGCTCAGTTGGTAGAGCAGCTGACTCTTAATCAGCGGGTCCGGGGTTCGAAACCCTGACGGCGCACCATCATCGCAGGTGAGAGGGTGTTTAGTCATCACCGACCACCCACAAATGACCGCCAGGTGCACGTTTATGCGACGGAAATGGGTTGAACTTGTCCAACGCGGCGGTGTTGTCCGGGGCTTCATGTGCCCGGTCGATGTAGTGCTAGCGGTCGGCGACGTCACTACCGGTGCCGCCCGATGCTGGCCCGAATCCGCGACGGAGTGACATCTGTCCTAGGCGAGCCGGCCGACCGCGACGCTTCCCGAAGTTGTGACACTCGTTGTGGGGAGATGCCGAGTACCGTTCCGACATCGCGAACGGAGAGTCCGTGCTGGGTTCGTAGGCAGGCGACGAGGGCGCGGACATCTTCGGCGGCGCGGCGCTGGGCTGCCTCTGCTTTCGCCGCTTCGTTTTGCACTTGCTTGATGACGGATTCCAGGTCATCGGGCAACACCGGATGGACGGTAACTTCATCGACCGGCTCGTCGGTCATGAGGGCGGCGGCGTCGGTAACGGCGGCAGCGACCTGTTCGAGACGGCGTACCTGAGTGAACAAGCCGGGGAGTTCGGGCACCTCCACAGCCCACCAGCCTCCGCTGCGTGTAGTGATAGCAGTGGCGCGCATGGGATCATTCCCTTCTCATGTGTTTCAGGATCGAATTGGCCGTTATCTCGTTGATTTCATTGTGGCGCGGCACGGTGGTTTGTTTCCCGCCGAACTCGACTCTGGTGTGGCTGCCGCCCTCGGTTTCGAGGTAGTCGACCCCGTGAGCCTTCGCCAGCGCCTTGAGTTCTTTGAGCAGGTCGCGCCGCTTCACGATTATAAGTCTAGCCCCCATAGATACTTCAAGTCGAGGGGGGATAGGCTTATTCGCGGCACCAGGGATCAACGGAACTTGGCCCCGACGGCGGCGGCAGTGTAGGATAATCTCGGCGCTATCGGCGGTCACCTTGACGGACACACGGTTCCCACAGGTAAAACAGCGCTATCAATCGCCGACAACCCCGCAGACGTCGGGCAAGGGGGGCGTTGACGGGGAAAATGGACAAGACATCCACGTGCGCGGCGTGGTGTGCCAGCGAGCCTGATCGATGCCCCCACCAGCGACGTCGCGCGTCGAGCGATCGCCCGCACAAAAGTGGGTCTGGTCGCGACGAACACTGCGGAAGATTGACATAACTCCATAGATATGGACTACAGTGTTAGGCATCGCACTATGTACTGATGCCCAAGGGGGTCTTAATTATGCCCGTCGAACATCTCGCATTAGGGGGTTGATCACCGATGACTCATTCACTCGCGACGACAACGCGTCACACCGGCAGAACAAGGTCTTACGCCACCGATGGGCCCGCACTGGTCGCTATCGGCAGCGTCTGGCTCTCACGCAGAAACGGCCGCACAATCGAGGTGGTCAGTGGGGCGTCTGCACGCGGCAGCGAGCCCTACTTCGCGGCGCGCAGCCTCGACACCGGTCAGACGCGCCGTATCAGCTGGACGACGCTGCACCGCGATTACCAACCCCGGTAATCCCGGTCGTCCGGCAGATCGCTCCGAGCGGCGCTGGGCCGGTCCCGGCAGATGCGGCCGCGGTGCGTCAACGGTTCCTGATCTTGCGGACCACCAGCATCACACCGAGTACGCCCAGTCCCCCAAGCGAGATCGCCACCGCGGGCTTCTTGACGAAGCCGATCACCCCGGCTTTGACACGGTCGGCGAGATGGCGAGGGTTGGCCCGGTCGGCAAGGATGTCCACCGTTGACGCCAGCTGTTCGCGCGCCTGGTCGATGTCCTTCTTTATGGTGTCGGGATCCCGCTCCGCCACTTTCGTCCTCCCTGCCCGCCGTTGCCACCGGGTGTCTTTTAGTGCCACGCCCGTGCGTACCACCCTATCTTCGCCCTACGACAAGCAATGCTCGAACACACCAAAGTGCACCCGAGCACACGCAAGCTGAAACAGGTGCCTACCCTAAGGCAGCCGATACCCGTCCCCCCCGCGCGCGAGATGCCGGTGAGCAGAAAGGACGTTTTCGTTGACCAACACCGCCCGCCTGACGCCCGGCGACACCGCACCCGCCTTCCGCCTGCCCGACGCCGACGGCAACCCGGTGTCGCTGGCCGACTATCGCGGCCGTCGGGTCGTCGTCTACTTCTATCCGGCGGCAATGACGCCCGGATGTACCAAAGAGGCCTGTGATTTCCGGGATAACCTGCATGACCTCAACGCCGCCGGGCTTGACGTCGTCGCCATCTCCCCCGATCCACCGACCAAGCTCGCTAAATTCCGGGACGCCGAGGGGTTGGCGTTCCCACTGCTGTCGGATCCGGACCGCACGGTGCTGGCGGCCTGGGGTGCCTACGGGCAGAAGAAGATGTACGGCAAAACCGTGCAGGGCGTGATCCGGTCCACGTTCGTCGTCGACGAGAAGGGCAAGATCGCGGCGGCGCAATACAACGTCCGTGCCACCGGCCACGTCGCCAAGCTGCGCCGGGATCTGTCTGTGTAGCCGCGTTTGCCGCCACCGGGCGCGTGCACGGCCGACACGCTGACCTCGGCTACGTCCGCGTACCGTGCCGCGCTAGCTGCGCCGGTGCGAAACACTTTTAATCCCTGGGTTTTCGCATGTCCACGCCAGGAGCCAGCAAGTCTAACAGCAGCGCCTCGGTGACCGCAGCACGTTCCAGCACGCGCATGCGGTACACATCGATACGGCGCTCCGGGTCGGCCCAGACCGACTCGATGCGAACCAGGCTCTCCAGGTCGCGGCGCACCGACGGCAACACCTCGCGGACTCGTTGCACCAGATCGCTCATAGGGCTGAGGTTAGTGCTCGACGCCCGGCACGATCGAGCTCAAATGGTTACCGTGTCGAGTTTGGGCTGTGACGAAGGCTAATCACTGTTGCTGACATGAGTTGAGTGTCGTTGACACGCTGCAAACAGCTGAGGAGTTTGGGATGCCGGCACCGCAGGATCGTCGTGGCTGGATGTCGTGGGCGCTGATGCGCTGGTGGCAGCGCGCATTGGTCGTCGCGGGCGTAGGCGTGCTAGTCGCTGCGGGCGTCGGCGTGGCCGGTGCGGTCCCAGCTCGGGCCACCGCGGTGCTGCGCGTCGGCAACTACCAAGGGGTTCCCGGGCAGTACTCGAGCATCCAGGCGGCGGTCGACGCCGCCCAGCCCGGCGACTGGATACTCATCGGACCCGGCGACTACCACGAGACCGGCAACCGCGTTCCCGCCGGGCTGCCTGACACCACGCCGGGCAGCGGCGTGCTGGTGACCACGCCCAACATCTGGATCCGCGGCATGGACCGCAACACGGTCGTGCTCGATGGCACCAAGCCCGGTGCGCCGCCGTGCAGTTCGGCACCCGCCGACCAGGACATCGGCCCGGGTAACAAGGGGCGACAAGGCCTGCAGGTCTATGAAGTCAACGGTGTCAGCGTCGAGAACATGACCGCCTGCAACTTCCTCTCAGCACCCAATGGGGGCCCAGGGGGCAATGAGATCTGGTGGAACGGCGGCCATAATACCGGCACAACGCAGATGGGAAGTTGGCGCGGCGCATACCTGTCGACGACCTCGACGTACTACGAAAGCACCACCAAGCCGACGGCCACCTATGGACTCTTCATCAGCAACACCTACGGGCCGGGGCTGTTCACGCAGGTGTACGGGAACAACATGAGCGACTCCAACTTCTACATCGGCGCTTGCCCGGACTGCAACTCGATCATCGACCACGCCCACAGCCAAAACTCGGCCCTAGGATACTCGGGAACCAACTCCGGCGGGCGCCTCGTCGTCCAGTACTCCGAATTCGACCACAACAAGGACGGATTCGACACCAACACCCAGAACAACGCCGACCAACCGCCACCCCAGGACGGCACGTGCCCTAATAACCAGACCGGTCCGACGGGGACCCATTCGTGCTGGGTGTTCTGGCATAACTCGGTGCACGACAACAACAACCCCAACGTGCCCGCCATCGGCACCGGCCCCGCGGCTGCTCCGGTGGGGACCGGTATCTCGATCGCCGGAGGCCGGTTCGACACTGTCACCGACAACGACTTCTACAACAACGGCTCGTGGGGAGTGCTGCTGGCCCCGTATCCCTCCATCGGCACCTGGAACGCGACGGCCGACTGCCACGGCGGCGTCGGTGCTCGGGTGTTGAAGGTCTGCTACTTCGACGACTGGGGCAACGAGGTCGCCAACAACAGGTTTAGCAACAATGGCTTCTTCGGCAACCCCAGCAACGGCGACCTTGCGGAGGTCTCGAACCTCCACCTTCCCGGCAACTGCTTCCACGGCAACGTCGACGGCTCGGGTGCGGCCGTCAACGCCAAGCACATTCAACTCGGCGCCGAAGGGATCACCACCGCCCCGCCCCTACTCCAGTTCTTCCCGCACAACCTCTGTGGAATCCCTGACGCCGGCGCACCGCTGCCCAGCATCCTCGGTCTGGAACTCCTCTGCAACACGGAGCTCGTCTTCAAGTGCGCGACCACCCCGCTCACGAACTACCCGCGCACGACGGTGGTCCAGATGATGCCGCTGCCGTCGCAGCCGAGCATGCCCGATCCGTGTCAGGGCGTACCGCGCAACCCGTGGTGCCCCACCAACCCGGTCAGCCAACCGTCGTATCCCGTTCCGGGGGTTCCCGTGTCCTCAACTAGTTGAGTGTCGGTGGCACGCCACAAACAACTGAGGAGTTTGGGATGCCCGCATCGCAGGATCGTCGTGGCTGGACATCAGGGGCGCTGATGCGCTGGTGGCGGCGCACGTTCGTCGTCGCGGGCATAGGCATGCTGGTCGCTGGTGTCGTGGGCGTGGCCGGTGCCGCCCCGGCTCGCGCCAGTGCGGTGCTGCGCGTCGGCAGCTATCAAGGTATTCCCGGGCAGTACTCGAGCATCCAGGCCGCCGTCGACGCAGCCCAGCCCGGGGACTGGATACTCATCGGACCCGGCGACTACAAAGAGCCCGGCAATCGCACTCCCCCAGGGCTGTCTGAGTTGCCGGGGAGCGCGGTACTCGTCACCACGCCCAACATCTGGATCCGCGGCATGGACCGCAACACCGTCGTGCTTGACGGCACCAAGCCGGGGGCACCGCAGTGCAGCTCCGCACCGGCCGACCAGACTGTCGGCCCGGACAACAAGGGCCGACAGGGAATCCAGGTCTACGAGGTGAACGGGGTCAGCATTGAGAACATGACCGCCTGTAACTTCCTCTCCGCACCCCAAGTAGGCCCAGGTGGCAATGAGATCTGGTTTAACGGCGGCCATAACACCAGAACAACGCAGATGGGGAGTTGGCGCGGCGCCTACCTGTCGGCGACTACGACGTACTTCGAAAGCAACGCGGGGCGGACGGCCTCTTATGGAATCTACGCCGACAACTCCTACGGGCCGGGGCTGTTCACGCAGGTGTACGCGAACAACATGAGCGACTCCGCGTTCTATATCGGCGCCTGCCCAGACTGCAACTCGATCCTCGACCACGCCCACGGCCAGAACAACGCCGAAGGATACGCGGGAACCAATTCCGGCGGGCGCCTGGTCATCCAGTACTCCGAGTTCGACCACAACAAGGTGGGGTTCTCCACCAACTCCGCGAACAACGACGACGCACCGCCGCCGCAGTCCGGTAAATGCCCCAATAACCAGACCGGCCCGACGGGGACCCATTCGTGCTGGGTGTTCACGCACAACTCGGTGCACGACAACAACAACCCCAACGTGCCGCAAGCCGGTGACCCCGCCAGCGCTCCGATTGGAACCGGCGTCCTGATGTCCGGAAGCCGGTTCGACACCGTCACTGACAACCACATCTACGACAACGGCGCGTGGGGCGTGCTGCTGGCCCCCTACGTCACCACTCAAAAATGGTTGGAGACTTCCCACTGTGAAACCGGCATCGGCCTGAGGGCGTTGTCGTTGTGCTTCTTCAACAACTTCGGCAACGAGGTCACCAACAACACCGTGAGCCACAACGGCTTTTTCGGCAACCCGAGCAACACCGACCTCGCGGAGTTGTCAAACCTCGCGCTTCCCGGCAACTGCTGGCACGGCAACGTCGACGATTCGGGCGCGGCCGTCAACGTCAAGCAGATCCAGCTCGGCACCCCCGGAAAGGTTACGACCGCCCCGCTGGGCCTTCAGTTCTTCCCGCACAACATCTGTGGTATCCCGGACATGGGCGCAGCGCTCCCCAGCATCTTGAGTCTGCAGCTCGTCTGCAACACGCAGGAACTGGGCCCCTGCCCGAGCATCATCGATCCCATCGCTAACTACCCGAGGACAACGGTTGTCCAGATGATGCCGCTGCCGACGCAGCCGAGCATGCTCGATCCCTGCCAGGGTGTGCCACGTAATCCGTGGTGTCCCACCAACCCGGTCAGCCAACCGTCGTATCCCGTTCCGGGGTCCCCTGTTTCCTAAACCCGGAGGGCATACCGGGTTCCGGGATTACTGCGACGTCGACGCCTCAGCGGGCAACGCCGGCGCCGATGGCTACGCGTTACCGCCGGCCCCGCCGGCGCCCCCGTCACCGCCGGCGCCACCGGTCGCGTCGGTGGGCGTCACACCAGGCTCACCGGCCACACCAGGCTCGCCGGGCACACCGTCGCCGGTGCCGCCGGTCCCGCCCTCGCCGCCGGTTCCGCCGGTGCCACCGATACCGCTGGTCTCGGTGGCGTTGCCGCCGGTGCCGCCGGTCCCACCGAGACCGCCCTGACCGCCGACCAAGCCGCCGGTACCACCTGCGCCGCCGGTCCCGCCAATCCCGCCGGCAATGCCGTGCGCGGAGCCGGTGCCGCCGGTTCCGCCGGTCCCGCCGGTTCCGCCGGCACCGCCGGTTCCGCCGGCGGCGGTCGCTTCGCCGCCGATGCCGCCGGCCCCGCCGTCACCGCCGGTGACGCCGGTGACGCCGGCCGCGCCCTCACCGCCGGTGCCACCGGTGCCGCCCGTGCCGTCGGTTCCAGTCGCTGCGCCGCCGTCCCCGCCGGTTCCGCCGGCACCAGCGACGTTGACGTCACCGATCCCGCCGTCACCACCATTGCCGCCGTGGCCGCCGAAGCCGTGCGTACCGGTCGCTTCGCCGCCGGCACCGCCGGTCCCGCCGACACCGCCGACGACGCTGCCGGTGCCGCCAGCACCGCCAGCACCGCCATTCCCGCCTACACCCCCGTCGCTTGGGCTGGCGCCACCGGCCCCGCCGCCCCCGCCGGTGCCGCCGGTGGCACCCGATCCGCCAGTGCCGCCGTTGCCGCCTACACCGCCCGACTCGAGGGCGTTGGTGGCGGCGCCGCCGGTCCCACCGGCCCCGCCATCGCCACCATTGCCGCTGTAGCCGGCGAAGCCGTCTCCGCCGAGGTGGCCGATGGGTGTGCCGAGACCCCAAGCCCCGCCGGCACCGCCGGCACCGGCGCCCCCGGCATATCCGCCGTGACCGCCGCTGCCGCCGTTGCCGGCGGTGATGCCGGTGCCGCCGGCACCGCCGGTGCCGCCAAGCCCGCCGTCCGCACCGTCCCCGCCGTGCCCGCCGTGACCGCCGCCGCCGCCGACCCCGGTGTTGCCGAACACGCCACCGGCCCCGCCGTTACCGCCGGCCCCACCGATCCCGCCGGCGCCGCCGGGCCCGCCATCGCCGCCGGTCCCGCCGGCCCCGCCGTCGCCACCGGCGACAGTGACGCCACCGTCAGCGCCGGCGCCGCCGACACCCCCGGTGCCGCCGATGCCCCCGGTTCCGCCCAGACCCGCGGCACCGCCGGTCCCGCCGGTCCCGCCGTCACCGATAATCAACCCGGCGGCCCCGCCGTTACCTCCGCCCCCGCCGTTGCCGCCGGTGCCGCCGATGCCGCCGGCGCCGCCAGCCCCGCCGGTCCCACCCGCACCGTCGTGAACACCGGTGACACCCGGTGTGCCGGGCGTGCCGGCAGCACCGGCCACCCCGGCTGCTCCGGTCGCGCCTTCGCCGCCGGCACCGCCTGTGCCGCCGTTGCCGTACAACTCGGCGGCGCCGCCGTTTCCGCCGACCCCGCCGGTGCCCCCGGCGACCACGGCGGCCCCGCCGGCGCCTCCGTCGCCGCCGTCGCCCAGCAGCAGCCCGCCCGTGCCCCCCACTCCACCAGGCGCACCCGCCGCGCCGGCTCCGCCGGTACCGCCGTCACCGATCAGCCCGGCCGAGCCACCGATCCCGCCGGTCCCGCCGTTGACCCCGGCCACCCCGGTGACCCCAGTGCCCCCGTTGCCGGCCAGGAAGCCGCCGTCGCCGAGGTCGCCGAAGAACCCGGAATCACCCAACAGTGACGTGTTGTGCCCGGTGAAGTTGTCGACGCCGTTGCCGATCAGATCCCGCCCGAACAAAAACACCGTGGGCGCGTTGATGATCGGATCCAGGGCTTGGCCGATCGGGCCGGTGATGTAGTCCTGGACCAACCCGTTGACCGCGCTGTTGAGGCCATTGACGAAATACACCAGCGCCGAATCCACCGGGTAAATTGTCGACGCAGGAAGAGCCGCACCCGCATCGGCCACCGCCCCGCCCAGATCGGGCACGCCGGCGCCAGCCACAGCGGCCGCGCTCATCAGTGGGTCAATGACCGGGTCGAGCATCACATCCAGCACATCGGCGCGAGCCACCGGGGCGCCCAGCCCCGGGGTTAGCACCGTCGCGGCTATCGCTCCCGCGGCCGAGCCCACCCCGGCCACTCGCCGAACACCTCGCGCGGCGCGAAAGCGCCGCCGGTGTAAACCTTCTGCCATCATCTGCCCACCTTTCATGGCGCAGCCGCTAACCTGCTGCAACCACCATAAGCTGGTGTTTAGCTGCACATGTCGATAAGCAGGGATTAAAGCGTTAGACCTCAAGGATGGCCACGGCGGCGGCGGTGTCTTCCTCGTGGGTGAGCGACACATGAATCCTGACGTCGGCCAGGTGCTGCGCGATCTCCCCGGAAAGGCGCACCCGCGGCCGCCCCCACATGTCGGTGACCACTTCGATGTCGCCGTAGATGCCCTCCGGCAGCACCGGGCGTTGCGCGAACCGCGATCCGGACCAGGCCTTGACCACGGCCTCCTTGGCCGCCCACCGGGCCGCCAAGTGCCGGGCGGCCGACGAACTCTTGTCCGAGGCGTCGCGGCGCTCACCCGGGGTGAAGGTCTCGGCGAACACCGTCCCAGGCTGATCGACCTGTTCGGCGAAGTCGGGAATACGGACCAGGTCGATGCCGACTCCTACGATGGTCATGCGCGCCGCGATCAGCCGACGTACACGTCGTCATCGCCGAGCCGGGCCGCCGGGTCGAGCAGCATCGCGGCCTCCTGACGCCGCTCGGGTGCGTCATGGTCGAAGCGGCGGCCGGCCGGCCGCTCATACATCGGCGGGCCACCGGCGATTGCCGAGGCCAGTCGGCGCTGACCGGCCAACACTCGGCCCGCGGCCCGGCGGGCGTAATCCTCTCGCTGGCCGGGATCCAACGCCGCCAGGAACGCCTGCGGGTGCACCAGCGCGACCAGACCCGACACGTGGCCGAACCCGAGGCTGGTCACCAGCCCGGCCTTCAGCGGGAACAACCCGGCGAGCCGCAGCGTGTCACGAACCCACACGAAGT
>NZ_JBYCLE010000077.1:0-1956 GCF_057473765.1 Mycobacterium sp. TH-M106
CAAACACAGCACAACCATGAAAGCCATACCCGACGCCCCTGGGCAGTTCGAAGCCTACGGCCGAGGGCAACAACCACCCATCTAGAAAGGTAGGGAATCATGTCGACACCGGCCAAGCTGCGGATCGGCGTGCTCGGCGCAGCCGCAATCACGCCGACCGCGCTGATCAAACCGGCCAGGCAGAACGCCGAGGTTGAGGTCGCCGCAGTGGCCGCCCGCGATACCGGTCGTGCGGAGGCGTTCGCGGCGAAACACAACATCGCGCAGGTGCACGACAGCTACGAAACACTGGTCGCCGACCCGAGCCTCGATGCTGTGTACAACCCACTGCCGAACGGCTTGCACGGCCGGTGGACACGCGCCGCGTTAGCGGCGGGCAAGCACGTCTTGTGTGAGAAGCCGTTCACCGCAAACGCCGACGAGGCCCGCCAGATCGCCGATCTGACCGCTAAGTCCGGCCGGGTCGTGATGGAGGCGTTCCATTACCGCTACCATCCGCTGGCTTTACGTGTCGAAGAGATCGTCACATCAGGCGAACTCGGCAAGCTGACGCGAGTCGAGGCGGCCCTGTGTTTCCCGCTGCCGAAGTTCTCCGACATCCGCTACGACTACTCGCTGGCCGGTGGCGCGACGATGGACGCCGGCTGCTACGCCGTACACATGGTTCGCACGTTCGGCGGCGCAACCCCGGAAGTCGTTTCGGCGCAAGCGAAACTGCACAATCCGCGGATCGACCGGGCCATGACGGCCGACCTGCGGTTTCCCGCAGGTTATACCGGGCGGGTCAGGTGCTCGATGTGGTCGCGGCAGCTGCTGGCGATCAGCGCCAAGGTGATCGGCGACCGTGGTGAACTGCGCGTACTCAATCCGGTTATGCCCCAAGCATTCCATCGCCTCACGGTCCGATCAGCCGACGGGAAACGAGTGGAGCGATTCACCCATCGGCCCTCCTACGCCTTTCAGCTCGATGCATTCGCCAACGCGGTGCTCCGCGGCGAAGCGGTGAAGACAACGCCGGCCGACGCCGTCGAGAACATGACAGTGATCGACGCCATCTACCGCGCAGCCGGCCTCCCGCTGCGCCAACCGAGCTGAACGCAAGGCCGTTCATCGGCGGCTAAGGACGTCGATGAGGTCACCAAGCACCTCGGCGACACCGATGCCGCGCGCCGCGGGTAGCTTGTCGACGACGGGACGCACGTCGGCCTCCAATATCCGCAGCGCCTCATTTTGGCGTTCCGAAACCACCAGAGACCGAGTCTGATTGACCAGAGCAGCCAGTTGCTCAGCGGCCGGTGGCTCAAGGTTTTCGACCGCCACCGCCAGTACGTCGACCAGCTCCCAATCCCGGTACAACGCCAACGATCGCTCGTAGAGCCCGAAACCGTCGACCTGCTCACCGTGCAGGGTGCCGCGGTAGCGGTACGGGCCCTCCATGTATTCGATCGGCAGGGCGTGTGCCGGGGCGGCAACTAGGGGCTCTCCGATGATGTCTAGTTGCAGTGCAGCAGAGGTGATCCGGTGTCGATCCGGCAGGAACCGGCCCACGGCTAGCGGGGGCACCAACGGGCGAACCGACTCCGGCCAGCGCACATAGCTTCCCACGGCGATCTCGACGTCTTCGGCGCACTGCGGCGCAACGGCCGGATCGTGATGACTTGTCGTCACACCGGAGAAGGGTTGCAGCGCATTGCGATTGGTGCGGTCGAACTGCCGCCAGATGCTCAAGTCGACGCCGTTGTCCAGGTTGACGGTGCACCACTCGTGCGATCGGGCACGCGGATCTCCCCCGGTGCCGCCGCCGCCGGCGTATCTGGGGAACCACTGCCGGTCGACGTGCCCAGCTCGGCCAGTGACCCGCTCGTAGGTGTCGCCCCAGCGCAGCGTTCCGGTCATCGCCATCCCGGTCTGAAAGTAGGAGCAGGTGTCGTCCTGGCCGAAACAGGCGATCTTGCC
>NZ_JBYCLE010000078.1:0-6245 GCF_057473765.1 Mycobacterium sp. TH-M106
AGATCTCCCGACCGGTGGTAACGATGCCGACAGCTTAACGGTGAAAATCTCACGCAGGTACACGCAGGCTCGTTCCCAGCGCTGCCGCGCCCGCTGCGAATCCTGGCCGACGAAGCTCGCGACCAGGATTCCGCGCAGTGCGTCCATCGCGGTGTAGACGATGTTGCGGATCTCCTTTTGCGCCGGGTGATTCGGCAAGATCTGGTCGATCGCGGCAATCAAGGTACTGTTGACGACGGGTTCCACCCGTTCGACCTGTTGCGCCAGTACCGGGTCGGTGCGGGCGGCGGCCCAAAGTTCCATCGTCGCAACGAACATCGGTCCCTGATGGGCTTCCCACAGGAAGTCCAGCGTCGCCGATACCGGATCCGGGCTGCATTGCACGCGGCCAAGTTCGCGAATCGCAGCTTGTGCGCGTTGTTGAGCCAGATGCTCAATAGCCGCGACCACCAGATCTTCCTTCGACCGGAAATGGTGGATCTGAGCGCCCCGGGTGACTCCGGCCATCTCAGCGATGCGTAGCGTCGTCGTTCCGGAATAGCCCCGGGAGACCAGGCACTCCACCGTCGCATCGAGCAGCCGGGCGCGCATCGCGGCACTACGCTCGGCCTGGGTGCGCCGCACCGCTCGACCGTCGACGCGTGTCGCCACCGCCGCACCTGCCTGTCACCTCACAATGCAATCTGCGAGAACAGCATACATGCACAGCTGCAGTTAACTGTCGTTGCCGCGCTCTACCGCCCGGGCGTCGCAAGGATCTTGAATAGCATATTGTCGACGTCGGTGAGCGCTTGAACGTCGATCCCGCGGCGGAACTCGCGTAGCCGGGTCTTACGCAAACTGGTGATCAGACCCGGCGCAGCCCAGCTGTCGCCGCCGAGATCGACGCCAAACCCGATGTCAGGCTCGGTGTCGAACACCGGCACCACGATCACGGTTGGTTCGGACGCGATCTCGTTGTACACGGTAGAGGACACCACAAGCACGCTGATCCCACCTTCGACCGTCCAGATCTCGCCGCGGCGTTGTGTCATCGAGCGGCCAACTCACCAAAATTTCGATCCGCCCACGCCTCAGCGAACGACAGGGCCTGCGGATGGTCTGCCATCCATTGGGCGTGGGCGGCGCAGCGGCGACGCATATCCTCGACATCCAGAACGCCTTCGATCCAGGCGTTCATCGACTGATGGTCCGCGTCTGCGTAGCGCTTGACCGCCTCGTAGGCGACATCCGAAAGGCGCAACGTAATCATCTTTGCCACCGTTATATGCTAGCATCTCATGCCAGCAAAATATGGCAGATCGTTCGGAGGTGCGTCCCAGCGCGGAGATCTACAACGTGGCCGGCCGCAGCACCACCACGGATCTCGTCCGTGGTCTGGCGTCTTCCAGCAGTGCGACCACCCGCCCGTCCGAATCGGTGGCCGCGTACACGCCGTCGAGGCCGACCGGCGCAAGCCCACGTCCATGGCTGGCGGCGGCGGCTTCGGCAGCGGTGAGGTCGCGGCGCGGAAAGATCTGCAGACAGGCCTCATCGAGGGTGTGGCTCAGCCGCGGGCGCTCGGCCAGTTCGTCGAGCGTTCGGGCCTGATCCAGCCCGAACCGGCCGGACCGGGTGCGCCGCAGCGCGATCAGATGCCCCCCGACGCCCAGCGTGGCACCGAGGTCGCGGGCCAGGGCGCGGATGTAGGTGCCCGCCGAGCAGTCCACCTCGACATCGATGTCGACGAGTTGCTCGTGGCGACGCACCGCCCGCATCTCGAACCGGTCGATACACACCCGGCGGGCGGTCAACTCGACGGCACGGCCCTCCCGGGCCAGCTGGTAGGCACGCCGGCCGGCGACCTTGACCGCACTGACCGACGAGGGCACCTGCTCGATGTCACCCCGAAACCCGGCTATCGCGGCGACGATTCCAGCATCGGATAGGTTCTCAGCTGAAATCGTTTGCCGCAGTTCACCGTCAGCGTCCTCAGTGGAGGTAGTCTGCCCCAGCCGGATGGTCGCGGCGTAAGCCTTGGGGGCTCCGGTAAGCAGGCCGAGGATTTTGGTGGCCCGGTCGATGCCGACCACCAACACACCGGTGGCCATCGGATCCAGCGTCCCGGCGTGGCCGACCTTGCGAGTGGCGAAGATCCGCCGACAGCGCGCCACCACGTCGTGGCTGGTCATCGCGGCGGGCTTGTCGACGATGACGATCCCCGGGCCTGCGCTCACAGCACGATCGCCGTCAAAACCAGTCCGTCCCGCACCGACCACCGTCCAGATAACGTCGTCAACGGCGGCCCACACAGCGCGGCCGGGTCGATCAAGATTCGTGCAACGAAACCACCGCCGACATCGAAGGTGATGTGTGCGTCCTCGAAACCCAGCCACCGCTTGGTCAGCGGGAACCAGGCCTTGTAGGTGGCTTCCTTGGCGCAGAACAAGATACGGTCCCAATGCAGGCCGTCAGACATCGCCTGGAGTTCGGCCCGCTCCTCCGGCAGGCTGACCGAATCCAGCACGCCGGAGGGCAGGACGTCGTGCGGCTCGGCATCGATGCCCACCGAGCGCACCCCGGGCCGACGGCCCACCGCGGCACCACGGAAGCCGGCGGTGTGGGTCAGACTGCCCACGATGCCGTCGGGCCAGCGCGGTTCTCCCTTCTCCCCCTTGAGAATCGGCACCGGTGGCTGCCCGAGTTGGGCCAGCGCCAACCGGGCGCAGTACCGAACGGTGACGAATTCGTTGCGCCGCTTGGTGACTGACTTTTCGATCAGCGGTTCCTCTTCCGGCAGCGGGCGCAGATCGGGCGGGTCGTCGTAGCGTTCTTCGGCGGCCAAAGCACTGCGATGGTCGCCCAGCACCGTGTCCAGCAGTGCCCTCATCGGGATTGCCGCTCGCGTATTTGCTCCCGGAACTTCTCGCTGGCCGCCCGCATCTCCGGTGTTATGACGAAATGACCGCCGAACTCGTTGAGATAACCGGGGGCGTACTGCGGATTCGGCAATACCTGTCGCAACCAGCGATAGGGCTTGCGGCGATGCCATTCCCGCGGGTAGCCGACCGACACCTCCTCGAAGCGCACCCCGTCGTACCAGGTGGTGCGCGGAATATGCAGGTGGCCGTAGACCGAGCAGGTCGCGTTGTAACGGATATGCCAGTCGGCGGTCTCCACCGTGCCGCACCACAGCGAGAACTCCGGGTAGAACAGCACCTCACACGGGTCGCGCACCAGTGGAAAGTGATTGACCAGCACGGTCGGCGTCATCCAGTCCAAATCCTCGAGCCGCTTGCGGGTAGTGGCGAGCCGGTCGGCGCACCAGGCATCGCGGGTGCCGTACGGCTCGGGTGACAGCAGGAACTCGTCGGTGGCCACCACGTTGCGTTCCTTGGCGATGGCCAGGCCCTCGGCCTTGGTGCTCGCCCCCGGCGGCAGGAACGTGTAGTCATACAGCAGAAACGTTCCCACGATGGTCGCCGGGCCGCCCTCTTCGGTCCAGACCGGGAATGGGTGTTCCGGGGTGACGACCCCCATCTCGTCGCACATGTTGACCAGGTAGTCATACCGGGCCCGCCCGAAAATCTGCATCGGATCCTTGCCGGTGGTCCACAGTTCATGGTTGCCGGGCACCCAGATCACCTTGGCGAAGCGCCGCCGCAGCAGATCCAGCGACCAGCGGATCTCGTCGGTGCGTTCAGCGACGTCACCGGCGACGATCAGCCAGTCGTCCGGTGTCGACGGGTGCAGCGATTCGGTGACCGGCTTGTTGCCGATGTGGCCGGTGTGCAGATCCGATACCGCCCAGAGGGTCGGGCGACCACTGGCCGCATGGACCGCCGGCTCCTGCGTCATCACGATGCTTCAGCCTAACGGGACTGGGCACCCGATCCGCGTCCCGTGGCCGCCCCCGCAGTACATATGCTGGTCCGGTGACGTCGACCGGCCAGCACCGCTGGGTCCGACACATCGGCGACGCCGCCTTCGCCCGCATGCTGCGACTACCCGCGCCGAAGACCCGCTACAGCGTGCGCGGCGTCGAAATCCCGATGCGCGACGGGATCGTGCTGCTGGCCGACCACTACGCACCCGACGGCGAAGCGGCCGGCACCCTGTTGATGCGCACCCCCTACGACCGTGGGTTTCCGATGTCGCTGGTGTTCGCCCGGGTCTACGCGAGTCACGGCTACCACGTGATCGTGCAGAGCGTGCGTGGAACGTTCGGTTCGGGCGGCGTGTTCGAGCCGATGGGCAACGAGGCCGCCGACGGCGCCGACACCGTCGTCTGGCTGCGTCGCCAGCCGTGGTTCACCGGCACCTTTGGCACCATCGGGGTGTCGTATGTGGGCTACACCCAGTGGGCGCTGCTGGCCGATCCGCCCCCGGAGCTGGCCGCGGCCGTCATCACCGTCGGCCCGCACGATTTGAGGGAGTCGACTTGGGGCACTGGGTCGTTCGCACTCAACAACTTCCTGTTCTGGGCCGACCTGATGGCCCATCAAGAGGACGGTCGTATCCGGACCACCATCCACCAGCTGCGCGCCCCCGGCAAGGTGGCACGCGCCGCGGCCGGGCTGCCGTTGGGTGCGGCCGGCCGGGCGCTCCTGGGAACGGGTGCGCCCTGGTACGAATCGTGGGTCGCGCATCCCGACCCCGGCGACCCTTTTTGGGAACGGGACCCGACCGACGCCGCACTGGACCGGGCGCAGATCCCGGTGCTGCTGCTCAGCGGCTGGCAGGACTTGTTCTTAGACCAGACGCTGACGCAGTACCGGCGGCTGCACGGTCGGGGTGTCGAGGTGGCGCTGACGGTCGGGCCGTGGATGCACGCCGAGATGCTCACCAAGGGGGCGGGCGTGGTCACCCGGGAATCGCTGGGCTGGCTCGACACCCACCTCGCCGGTGCCGCCGCCACACCACGGTCCAGCCCGGTTCGCGTGTTCGTCACCGGCGCCAGCGATGATGGCTGGCGCGACCTGCCGGATTGGCCGCCGCCGACCAGCCCACGGCACTGGTACCTACAGCCCGGCGGCGGGCTGGCCGCGATATCTCCCGCGACAGCGGCGTCGGCTGAGCCGGCACGATTCCGGTACGACCCCGCCGACCCCACCCCCACTGTCGGCGGCCCGCTGCTGTCCCCGGACGGCGGCTACCGCGACGATAGTAGGCTGGCCCGGCGCGACGACGTCCTGAGCTTCACCGGCGACGCGCTGACCGAGAACGTGTCCGTGTTCGGAAGCCCGGTCATCGAGTTGGCGCACAGCTCGGATAATCCGCACGTCGACCTGTTCGCCCGGGTCAGCGAGATCGACAGCCGTGGGCGATCGCGCAATGTCAGCGAGGGCTACCGGCGACTGCACGATCAGTCCGGCCCGCTGCGTCTGGAGCTCGGCGCCATCGCGCACCGGTTCGCCGCCGGCTCCCGCATCCGAGTGCTGATCGCCGGCGGCTGCCATCCCCGGTTTGCGCGCAACCTGGGCACCGGCGCGCCCCCGGTGAGTGGTGTCCGGCTGCGGCCCGCCACGCACACCGTCCAGTTCGGTGACTCCCGGCTCGTGCTGCCGGTTGGCGACTGCGGGTAGGACTTCGACCGCATCGGTGGCGAACACCGATCCGTTACTGCCGACCACCGACTCCGGTCACCACCCACCGGCCGGAGATCGCCCGCCAGCCGACGAAGATCAGCCGCAGCACCATGAAGGTCGTCAACCCCGACCAGATGCCGGCCAACCCCCAACCCAGCACCAGCGACAACCAGATCAGCGGCAAAAACCCCACCAACGCACTGAGAACGGTCGCGGTGCGCATGAACCGCACGTCGCCGGCACCAAGTAACACCCCGTCAAGAGCGAAAACAATTCCGGCGACCGGCAATTGAGCTACCAGGAACCACCAGGGAACCACGATGGCTGCCCGCACGGCGACGTCGTCGGTGAACAATCCTGGCAGCACCGGAACGCCGACGGCGAACAGCACCGCCAACGCGGCCGCGGCCACCAGAGAGAGCGCCGTCACTCTACGGGCCACCGATTTAGCGTGCGGCGCATCGCCGGCGCCGAGTGCCGCACCGACCAGTGTCTGCGCCGCGATCGCCAGCGAATCCAGCACTAGCGCAAGGAATTCCCATATTTGCAACACCACCTGGTGCGCGCCCAGGGCCGCGGCACCGAACCGCGCCGCGACCGCGGCCGCCGAAATGAAGCAGGCCTGAAAAGCCAGGGTCCGCACCATCAGGTCGCGACCCATCACCAGCTGCGCGCGCA
>NZ_JBYCLE010000079.1:0-11653 GCF_057473765.1 Mycobacterium sp. TH-M106
AGCTGCTGGGCCAGCGGTATCTGCCGCCGTTTCGGTACTTCGCCGACGCGCCCAACGCTTTTCGGGTGCTGGCGGCCGATTTCGTCTCCACCGAGGATGGCACCGGCGTCGTGCACCTGGCCCCGGCCTACGGCGAAGACGACAAGCTCGCCGCCGACTCGGCCGGGATCACCCCGGTCACCCCGGTCGACGCCGGCGGTCGTTTCGATGCCACCGTGCCCGACTATGCGGGCCAGCACGTCTTCGATGCGAATGCGGCGATCATCCGCGACCTGAAGGACCGCTCCGGCCCGGCAGCGGCCAACGGGGCGGTGCTGGTGCGCCACGAAACCTACGAACACCCGTACCCGCACTGCTGGCGGTGCGGCAATCCGCTGATCTACAAAGCGGTGTCGTCATGGTTCGTGCGCGTCAGCGAGTTCCGGGATCGGATGGTCGAGCTCAATGAGCAGATCACCTGGCATCCCGAACACGTCAAGCACGGCCAGTTCGGCAAGTGGCTTGCTGGCGCCCGCGACTGGTCGATCTCGCGGAACCGCTACTGGGGCACCCCGATTCCGGTGTGGAAGTCCGACAGCACCGACTACCCCCGCATCGATGTCTACGGCAGCCTCGACGAGCTGGAGCGTGATTTCGGTGTGCGCCCGGATGACCTGCACCGCCCCTACATCGACGAGCTGACCCGGCCCAATCCCGACGACCCAACCGGCCGCTCGACGATGCGGCGCATCCCGGATGTGCTCGACGTGTGGTTCGACTCCGGCTCGATGCCCTATGCGCAGGTGCACTACCCGTTTGACAACGAGGATTGGTTCTTGGGTGGGGCGGCGGGAGAGGCCGAAGCGCACTACCCGGGCGACTTTATCGTGGAGTACATCGGCCAGACCCGCGGCTGGTTCTACACACTGCATGTGCTGGCCACCGCCCTGTTCGACCGGCCCGCATTCAAAACCTGTGTGGCACACGGGATCGTGCTGGGCAGCGACGGTGCGAAGATGAGCAAGTCCCGACGCAACTATCCGGACGTGACGGAGGTGTTCGATCGCGACGGCTCCGATGCGATGCGATGGTTCTTGATGGCGTCGCCGATCCTGCGCGGCGGCAACCTGGTCGTCACCGAACGCGGCATCCGCGAGGGTGTCCGCCAGGTGCTGCTGCCGCTGTGGAACGCCTACGGCTTCCTGGCGCTCTACGCGCCGCGAGTCGGGGTGTGGCGCACCCATTTCCTACACGTGCTGGACCGCTACATCCTGGCCAAGCTGTCGATGCTGCGGGACCAGTTGACCGTGGCGATGGACGAATGCGACATCTCCGCGGCCTGTGAGCAGCTGCGCCAGTTCACCGAGGCGCTGACCAACTGGTATGTGCGCCGGTCGCGGCAGCGGTTCTGGGACGAGGATCTCGACGCCGTCGACACCTTGCACACGGTGCTGGAGGTGACCTGCCGGCTGGCCGCCCCGCTGCTGCCGCTGGTTGCCGAGGTGATCTGGCGTGGCGTCACCGGTGGGCGGTCGGTGCATCTGACCGATTGGCCCGCCGAGGGCACGTTGCCGGCCGATCCGGCACTGGTCGCCGCCATGGACCAAGTGCGCGAGGTCTGCTCGGCGGCGTCGTCACTGCGCAAGGCACACCGGCTGCGGGTTCGGCTGCCGCTGCCGAAACTGACGGTGGCGATGGAGAATCCGTTGCATCTGCGCGAGTTCACCGAATTGATCGCCGACGAACTCAACGTCAAAGACGTCGAGATCACCGACGACGTCAACCACTACGGCCGTTTCGAGTTTGCGGTCAACGCGAAGGTGGCCGGCCCCCGGCTGGGTCCGCAGGTGCAGGCCGCGATCAAGGCGGTCAAAGCGGGGGAGGGCGCCGTCAACGCCGACGGCACCCTGAGCGCCGGGCCGGTGCTGCTGCAGCCCGGGGAGTACACCTCGAGGCTGGTTGCGGCCGACCCCGAATTCACCGCGGCGCTGTCCGACGACGCGGGCCTGGTGGTGCTGGACACCGCCGTCACCGAAGAACTGGAGGCCGAGGGCTGGGCCAAGGACCGCATCCGCGAACTGCAGGAGCTGCGCAAGTCGACCGGCCTGGACGTCTCCGACCGAATCAGCGTGGTGATCTCGGTTCCCGCCGACCGCGCAGCATGGGCACACACCCATGCTGCGCTAATCGCGCGCGAGATCCTGGCCACCGGCTTCGAATTCGGCGAGCCCGGGCCGGGCGCGGCCGAGATCGGCGACGGGGTGCGGGTAGCGATCGCGAGGGTGTCACCCGTCGAGCAGACGCCAAAGCCCCCGAAAATAGGCCGATGAGGTGGCTTTCGCGTCTGCTCGCGCGGAATTTAAGGCTTGACCGCGCGCCAGCGCAGTTTGCCGGTCTTGGCGTCGACGTTCACATCGCCGAATCCCGCCGCATGCAACCGATCCGGCAGGGTGTCGCGGGACACCGGGTTGCAGGTGTCGTGGAAATGAAGGATCCGGAACGGGATCGACGACTCGCTGTCGCTACCAGCGAAGATCCCGCCGGGTCGCAACACCCGGAAGACCTCCGCAAACAGGCGGTCTTGCAGGTCCGCCGTCGGAATGTGGTGCAGCATCGTAAAGCACACCACCGAGCTGAACTCGCCGGTGGGCAAGCCAGTGTCGGTGCCGTCACCGTTGATGATGCGCGCCCGTTCCCCGTACTGCCCTTGTAGCCGCTCGGCCATCGGGGTGTCGACCTCGACGGCGGTATAGTGTGGCGCCTTGTCGATCAGCACCCGGATGTTGGCGCCGTAGCCCGGGCCGATCTCGAGCACATTGTCCCCGAGGTCCACATCAGCAAGTACCCACGGTAACAGCTGGTCCTCGACAACTTTGAAGTAGCGGACCGAGCTGCAACACAACCGATGCACCAGGTTCATCGCCATCGGTTTCTCCTACCTGCACTGTCGCATCAATAACAGGGCGGCATTAGCGGCGTCAAGCACCACGCCGCCCGGGGTGGCTTCGGCGCTTTGGGCGTCAGCCAGGTCGGTCACCAACCCCACATCCTTTTGAAGCAGCGGCGCGGCCAGGGTGGCAAGGTTATCGAGGGTGCCGCCGGTCTGTTGAATGGCGTTGAGCGCGAAGCTGTTGCCGCTGCTGCGGGAGAGCACCTCGGCCAACCCGTCTCGGGTGATGCCGAGCGTCCGGCCCAATGCCAGCGCGGTCGCCGCAGTGCCGAGGTTGGCGGTGAACAACACGTTGTTGACCAACTTGGCCACCTGGCCGGAGCCTAGGCCGCCGAGATGCACGACGGCGTCCGCGTAGGTTGCGAACACGGGCCGGCAACGCTCGACAACGTCCGTCTCGCCGCCGACCATGACCACCAACCGACCCTCGGCGGCCGCCGGCCCGCCGCCGCTGACCGGTGCGTCGACCACATAAACCCCTTGAGCAGCCGCTTTTTCGGCCAACAACTCGCAGGTTTGGGGGTGCACGGTGCTGTGCACGACGATCACGCTGCCGGGCTTCAGCCCGGCCAACAGGCCCTGGTAGCCGGAGCCACCGGTCGCGACCTCGTTGACGTCGGCGTCGCCCACCACGCACAGGCACACCAGGTCACTGGCGGCGGCGAGTTCGGCGGGTGACTCGGCGATCGTCGCACCGGTGTCGGCGAAGGCGGCCAGAGTGGCGGATCTACGGGCCCACAGCGTCATCGGGTAGCCCGCGTCGATGATGCGCCGGGCCATCGGAGCGCCCTGGCTGCCCAAGCCGATGAAGCCAATGTCCATCAGCCGGCCGCTGGGTCGTCGAAGCAGACCACGCTGCGTGCCCCATGCCCGGCGACCATATCGGTGAACGCCGCCTCCACGGCGCCGATGTCGATCCGCCGCGTCACCAGTGCCTCCAGGTCGAGCCGGCCACGCAGGGCGAGATCGGCCAACGTCGGGATGTCACGTGCCGGGTCGCTGCTGCCGTAAACGCTGCCGCGAATCGTCTTGCCCTGGGCCATCAATGCCATTGCCGGCAACGTCACCGTCTCGTCGGTGCCGGCCGCACCCACCACGGTCACCGTGCCACCCCGGCGCGCGGCGTCGTAGGCCGCGCGAATCGTGGCCGGTCTGCCGACCACCTCGATCGCGTGGTCGACACCCTCTCCACCGGTCAGGTCACGAACCGCGGCGGCCAGGTCGGCCGCATCGATCGTGTCGGTGGCGCCGTTCGCGGTCGCGACCGGAAGCTGGTCTGCGACGCGGTCGGCGGCGATGATCCGCGCCGCCCCGGCTAGCCGTGCCCCCTGGATCGCCGCCAAACCCACACCGCCGCAACCGATCACCAGCACACTCTCGCCGGGGCGGACCACCGCCGTGCGCAGCACCGCACCGACTCCGGTGGTCACGGCACAGCCCAGCAGCGCCGCATGGTCGAGCGGCAGCGCTGGGTCGACCGGTATCGCCGCGGCCGCGGGCACCAGCGTCTGCTCGGCCAGCGTCCCGATGCCTATCGACGGCCAGACCGGGCCGTCGCTGTCGCCGTACGGCCGGCCGAAAGCGTGCTCAAACCCGTGCGGACACAGTTGCGCTTCGCCGCGCAGACAGTACGCGCAACGCCGGCACGGCACATTCCAGGTGAGCACCGCATGGTCGCCCGCGCCGACGGTGGTGACGCCGTCGCCGACCTCGATGACAGTCCCGGCGCCTTCGTGGCCGAGCGTGCACGGCAGCAGCGCCGGCATGGTGCCGTCTCGCACCGACAGGTCGGTGTGGCAGATCCCGCTGGCGGCCAACTGGACCCGGACCTCACCGCGGCCGACCGGGCGGAGCGTGACGTCCTCCACCGCGGCGGGTTGTCCGACCTCCCGCAGCACGACCGCCTTCACGGTGGCGAACCCGAAACCCGCGTCATAGTGACCTACCATGGCGGCACCACCGCGCCAGGTCAAGCAGGCGGGGAACGGGCTGCCAAGGAGGGCCATGCCGGGCGCCGCGACTGCCACCGCATGGCTCACCATCGGCTCCGCGCAGCGGCCGGGAGCCGCCGGAACCTACCCGGTGCACAACCCGGCCCGGCCGGCCGAGATCGTCGGCCACGCGCCGGCCGCCGACCGCGCCCAGCTCGACGCCGCGGTGCAGGCGGCCCGCACAGCGATGGCGGACTGGCGCGCACTGCGTGTCGCGGAGCGGGTCGCTGCCGTCACCGCTGCGGCAACCGCGGCAGCCGGGCAACTCATTGACGAAGACGGCGCCCGGCTGTACACCCGCGAACACGGGAAGGTGCTCGCCGAGGCGACCCTGGAACTGAACATCGCACCGGTCGTCGCCAACATGGTGGGATCGATGGCCGAGGCGGCACTGGCACCCGAACGGATGGACCCGCAGTCGGCCTACCCGCGGCTGCAGCGCGAGCCCTACGGGGTGGCTGCTCTGGTGCTGCCCTTCAATTGGCCGCTGTCGCTGATGGCGACCAAACTGGCCTCTGCGTTGGTCGCCGGCAACACCGCGGTGGTCAAGGTGCCGCCGAGCTGTCCGCTGGCGGCATTGCGGTTGGGTGCTGCATTCGCCGCCGCGCTGCCGGCGGGCGTGGTCAACGTGCTGGCCGGCCCGGGTCGCGAACTGGCCCAGGCCCTGGTGTCGCATCCCGGCGTCGACGTCATCTCGCTGACCGGCGGGGCGGCCACCGGGCGTGCCGTGATGGCGGCTGCGGCGGCGCGGCTCACCCCGGTCCTGCTGGAGCTTGGCGGCAACGACGCCGCGATCCTGGCACCCGACCTGGCGGTCACCGACGAACTCGTCGAACGGCTGGTGACCGCGACTTACACCACCGGCGGGCAGGTGTGCATGGCGATCAAGCGGCTCTACGTCCCGGCCGAGCGGGTCGGCGAAGTGGCCGACGCGGTGCTGGCACGGTGCGAGGCGGAGGTTGTCGGTGACGGCCTGGCCGACGAGACCACACTTGGACCGCTGCACACCGCCGCCGGGCGCGACCGGGTGCAGGCGCTGATCGCCGACGCGCACGTGCACGGCGCGAGGATCCGGACCGCCGGCCGCATCCGCGACGCCGATGCGGACGCGGGTGGGTATTTCGTGCTGCCGACCGTGGTCACCGATGTCGCCGCCGACTGCGCGCTGGCCACCGAGGAGCAGTTCGGCCCGGTGCTGCCGATCTTGGGTTATCGGGGCATCGACGACGCCGTCGCTGCGGCCAACGCCACCGACTTCGGGCTGACCGCGTCGGTGTGGACCGGTGACGACGCACTGGCCCACCGGGTTGCCGCGCAGTTGATCGCCGGTACGGTCAGCATCAACTGCCACGGCATGGCGGCCCAGGATCCCCGGCTGCCGTTCGGCGGCGTCGGCCAGTCCGGCCTGGGCCGCGAACTCGGTGTCGACGGGATCAGGGCGTACACGCAGCCGCGGAGCTTCGTGCGCCACCCGGCACCGCGCTAAGCCACCTGCCCGGCCCATTGCCCACAGGTGACGTTGATGTCAAGCTGAACGGCATGACCGACACCGAAGGATTCGTCGACCAGACCGTGACGGGCGTGGCCGAACCGCAGCCGATGTACAAGGCGCTGCGCGAGTCGACTCCGGTGTTCCGGACGCCGCAGGTGGTTGTCCTGAGCCGTCTCGTCGACATCGAGATGGCACTCAAACACACCGAGTTGTTCGCGTCGAATATGGATGCCGTCGCTCTCGGCAACCTGCGGCCGCTGATCCCGCTGCAGATCGACCCGCCCGAGCACGCGAAGTACCGTCGTGTCCTCGATCCACTGTTCACCCCTCGCGAGATGGCCCGGCGGGAACCACGTGTCACCGCACTGGTGAACGAGATGATCGACCGCTTCGTCGATCGGGGCGAGTGCGATTTCCACACCGAGTTCGCGGTCCCGCTGCCGTGCACGGTGTTCCTTCAGCTGCTCGGCCTGCCGCTGGAGGATCTGGACACCTTCCTGGCCTGGAAGGACGGCGTTATCCGCCCGGAAGGGGTGCAGGGCTACGAGGAACACGGGAAGGCCGCGGAGCCTGTGGCGCAACAGATCTACGAGTACTTCGAGCGTGCCGTCGACGACCACATCGCCAGCCCACGCGACGACGTCTTGTCGGCCATGATCGCCGCGGACGTCGGTGGTCGGCCGCTGTCGCGCGATGAGCTGCTGGACATCTGCTTTCTGTTCCTCATCGCTGGCCTGGACACGGTCACGGATTCGTTGGACTGCTTCTTCGTGTACCTGGCACGTCATCCCGAACAGCGCCGGCTGCTCGTCGAGCAGCCCGACATTCTGCCCGGCGCCGTCGAAGAGCTGCTGCGTTGGGAGACTCCGGTGCCCGGAGTCGTTCGTGTCGCGATGCAAGACGTCGAGGTCTCCGGCTGCCCGATCAGCAAGGGCGAACGGGTCAGTCCGTTGCTCGGTGCGGCCAACACCGATCCGGCTGACTTCCCCGACCCGGAGCTGGTGGACTTCCGGCGCAATCCGAATCGGCACCGCGCGTTCGGCGGTGGTCCGCACCGCTGCCTCGGTTCCCACCTGGCCCGCATGGAGCTGCGGGTGGCGTTGCGCGAGTTCCACCGGCGCATACCCGATTACGAGATCAAGTCCGGCGTCGAACTCGCCTATACCCGTGCGTTGCGGTCGGTCGAGACGCTGCCGCTGACCTTCCCGGTGCCGGCACCGTGAAACGCGTTTCGGTCGATCCGGACCGCTGCGTCGGACACGGGCGTTGCTACACGCTGGCGCCAGAGGTTTTCGACGCCGACGAGATAGGGCACTGTGTCATCCGTGTGGAGAACGTCTCCGGCAACCTCGAGGAGCAGGCCGCCATTGGTGAGCAGAACTGCCCCGAGCAGGCGATCACGTTGTCACCCTGAGGGCAAGCAGACCACCTTATCTAGGTGTGCCCGGCGAATGCCGGAGCGATGAATCGCTGCACCATCTCGCGTTCGGCGCGGCTATCGTTGATCGGCCAGTACAACAGCGACAAGACGACGCGGACGAGCCATTGGGCGGCCTGTGGGTCAGGGTTGGTGCGTCCAGTGAGGTCGGTGGTCATGCCGGCCACCCAAGGCGATGCCGTGACCCAGGCCACCTCGTCGGGTCGAGCCGAGGTGACCATCAATTGCACTAATGGGTCGGATCGAATCCGTTTGAGTGCCACCGTGATCGCGGTGACGATCCGTTCCGTTCCGGTCAGATTCTCGATGGTTTTTCGCACTGTTTCGATGATGCGAGCCGCAGCGCGGGCAGCGACGGCGTCTCGGATCTCCGCTTTGCCGCCGACGTAGCGGTAGACGGTCGCCCGGGAACAGTGGACGCGGGCGGCCAAGGTGTCGATGTCGAAAGCGTCCGGGCCCTCGTGTGCGATGAGGTCGGTTGCGGCGGCGTAGATGCGTTCAGCGGCGATCTTGCGGCGATCGTCACCCACGAGCCAATCCTTGCGAGACACGGGACAAGCCTGCTACACGGCGTAGAAGAATGGCAATATTTTTCTCAGCTTGAGATAATTCGTGTTATTCCTCTCACTGTCGCGGGAGGTCGGGCCGTTAGCTGAGACGACCGATGCTTACCCGTGTAAGCACCGGCTTTTCAACTTCTCACCGCACCGTTGACGCTGCTGGGATGGCCGATCAGCCTGGATGGGAGCCGCGCACCGTTGCAACATCGGGCATAGGCGAGAAGAGGGGTTTTGGTTATGGCGCTGCTGCCCGACCCCGCCCCCCGCGAGCGTCACCACGTTCTGATCTCGGTCGATGACCACGTCATCGAGCCGCCCGACATGTTCGACGGCCGGCTGCCCGCCGCGTTGGCCGGCCGGGCACCGAAAATCATCGAGACCGACGACGGCCGGCAGGTGTGGCGCTACGAGGACTGCGAATACCCCAACATCGGCCTCAACGCGGTGATCGGGCGCCCGCCCCGGGAATGGAGCATGGAGCCGGTCCGGTTCGACGAGATGCGTCGCGGCTGCTGGGATATCAAGGCCCGGATCGCCGACATGGACCTGGCCGGCATCTGGGCGTCGCTGAACTTTCCGTCGCTGATCGCCGGTTTCTGCGGCACCGTGTTCTGGAAGAGCAAGGACCGGCAGCTGGGATTGGCGGTGCTGCGCGCCTGGAACGACTGGCATCTGCAGGTGTGGGCCGGCAGTTTCCCGGAGCGGATCATCCCGCTGCAGCTGCCGTGGCTGGCCGATCCGCAGCTGGCGACCGAGGAGCTGCGCCGCAACGCCGACCGCGGCTTCAACGCGGTCAGCTTCCCCGAGCTGCCGGCCCAGTGCGGGCTGCCCAGCCTACACACCGGGGCGTGGGACCCGTTCTTCGCCGCCTGCGAAGAGACCGGCACCGTGGTCTGCCTGCACACCGGATCGGCCCAGTGGGCGCCGATCCCCGCGCCGGATACCCCGTTCGAGACGATCACCACGCTGTTCCCGGTTAACGCGCTGGTCGCCTGCGCGGACATGCTGTGGTCCGGTGTGCCGGTGCGCTTCCCACGGCTGAAAATCACTCTGGCCGAGGGCGGGCTGGGCTGGGCGGCGATGCTCGGCGATCGAGCCGATTACGTGTTGGCCCACTCCGCTTCGGGGCGGGAGGGCGGTGCCTGGCGGGGTGACCTGCTACCCAGCGAGGTGCTGCGGCGCAACTTCTGGTTCTGCTCGATCGACGACCCGCACGCCTTCGGTGCGCTGGACGCGATCGGGGCCGACCACATCCTCGTCGAAAGCGACTACCCGCACGCTGATTCCAGCTGGCCGGACACCCAGCAGGTGGTCGGGCGCAATGTCGCGGGCCTGTCGGTGCAGGACGCCGCCCGCATCACCCACCGCAACGCCGCGGAACTGTTCCGCCACCCGCTGCCGGACAGCGGCTGGCTGACCCAAACCTAGGAGATCCAGTGCTCGACTTGCTGATCCGCGATGCCGAGATCGTCGACGGCAGTGGGACGCCCGGCCGCCGCGGGGATGTCGGCGTGCGTGACGGCCTTATCGTGGCGGTCGGAGAGGTCGACGAGTCGGCGGCGAAAACGATTGACGCCGAGGGCCAAGTGCTGGCGCCGGGTTTCATAGATCTGCACACCCACTACGACGCGCAGTTGTTCTGGGATCCGACGGCCAGCCCGTCGGTGCAGCACGGTGTCACCACCGTCTTCGGCGGCAACTGCGGTTTCACGCTTGCGCCCGCGGTGCCCGGCCAGCAGGACTATCTGACCCGGATGCTCGCCCGGGTTGAGGGCATGCCGCTGGACGCGCTGCGGGCCGGGCTGGACTGGGAATGGTCGTCGTTTCACGACTGGCTGGCGCGGTTCGACGGCCGCATCGCGGTCAACGCCGGTTTTCTGGTCGGTCACTCCGCGCTGCGGTTGGCGGCGATGGACGACGACGCTGTCGGTGGCCAGGCGAGCCCACATCAGATCGAACGGATGACGGCACTGCTGCACGATGCGCTATCCGCTGGGGCGCTGGGGCTTTCGACATCGCAGTCGCACACCCACAACGACGCCGCAGGCCATCCGGTGCCGTCGCGCTGCGCCTCGCGCGAAGAACTTGTCGCTCTGGCCGGTGGTGTCCGCGGCCATCCAGGCACCACGCTGGAGGCAATCGTGCCAGGCTGCCTGTCGGGCTTCACCGACGACGAGGTCACGTTGCTCACCGACATGTCGCTGGCTGCCGGCCGGCCACTGAACTGGAACGTGCTTTCCGTGACGACGGCCAACCCGACCGGGCACGCCGGACAGCTGCGAGCATCGGAGATCGCCGCCGGGCGCGGCGGCCGGGTGGTCGCACTGACCCTGCCGCACGCCATGAGCATCCGGTTGTCGTTTCTGTCCGGCTTCGTGCTCGACGGGCTGCCCGGATGGCGCGACACCATGCACCTGCCGGTGCCTGAGCGGCTCAAGTCGCTCTCCGACCCCGAGGTGCGGCGGCGGCTCAACGCGGGCGCCCAATCCGAGGAAGCCGGTGTCCTGCGAGGCCTGGCGCGCTGGGAGCGGTTGATCATCGTCGAGACCTTCGCGGCTCAAAATGCCGGTACCACCGGCCATTCCGTCGGAGAGATCGCCGCCGGACGCGGTCATGAGCCTTTCGACACGCTGTGCGACATTGTGGTCGCCGACGAGCTGCGCACCGGGCTCAAGCCGGCGCCGACCGGCGACGAGGCCGCTGACTGGCGGCTGCGCGCCGAGGCGTGGCGCAACCCGGACGTGGTGATTGGTGGCTCGGACGCCGGCGCCCACCTGGACATGATGTGCGGCGCGATCTACACCACGTCGTTGCTCGGCTGCGGCGTCCGCGAGCACCAGGTGGTGACGCTCGAAGAAGCGGTCCGGCTGATCACCGACGTGCCGGCCCGGCTCTACGGGCTGCGCGACCGCGGCCGGATAGCGCCGGGCGCCCACGCGGATCTGGTGCTGTTCGACCCGGCCACCGTCGGCCACGGCCTGGAGCACACGTGCTATGACCTGCCCGCGGGCGCGCCCCGACTCGTCGCCGACGCCCTCGGCATCAGCTCGGTCTGGGTCGGCGGCGTCGAGGTCTGCCGCGACGGTGTGGCCACCGGCGCCCTGCCCGGCACGGTGCTGCACTCCGGCCGGGACACCGAAACGGTGACGCCATGACGAGCCCGCTTGCCGACGAATTCCATCCGGCGGAGCTGCAGGACGGACTGCTCATGCAGGTCGAGAACGTGCACGAGCGGCTGCGCGC
>NZ_JBYCLE010000080.1:0-1732 GCF_057473765.1 Mycobacterium sp. TH-M106
TCTGCCCACGAGGCGGGGGGATCGGGAACCGGCCAGCAGCGCACTCAGTGAAGCGAGGAGCGGCAGTGCCACAACACCGACGAGCATCGGAGGAGCGGTATGCATACGATGCAAGGTACGCGAGACATAATGCAGGTGTCAATTATCAGGAAAACAGATTCGTCAGTTGCAATTACGCATTGCTGCACTTTCGGCAGACGCGCCATCGCCATATGAGAGATTCTTCAATCGTTGTGGTTTTGGAGCTGTAAAGTCTTCAGGAGATCTGTGTCGTGTCCCAGCCGCTGTACACAGTCAAGGCCGAGTTCTTCACGACGCTGGGGCATCCGGCCCGGATCCGGGTTCTCGAGTTGCTCGCGTCGGGGGACAAGTCGGTCACCGAACTGCTGCCGGAGGTCGGGCTGGAATCGTCGGACCTGTCTCAGCAGCTGGGCGTCCTGCGCCGCGCCGGTGTCGTCTACCTGTTTCTGGCCGGTCGACCCGACCGTCGCGTCGAGATCGAATGCGTTGTCGGCAAGGATGACCCCAAGGTGCTCTCGCTTGCGCTGCTGTCGTTCGCGGCGGGCCGGTTCGAGCGTGAGATGGCCGACCTGTACGGGATCCGGCCCGTCGGCCATCCCCAGCCCCGCCGGCTCGTGCGCCGTGCGCACTGGCCGGAGAAGTGGTATCCCATGCGTCGTGATGCCGGGTGCGCAACGGAGTTCGACGGCGCCGGCCGCTTCCCCTTCGTGCCCGTCGAGGGGCCGGGCGTCTACGAGATCCCGGTCGGCCCCGTGCACGCCAGGCTGATCGAACCCGGCCATTTCCGCTTCTTCGTCGCCGGAGAAACGGTGCTGCGCCTCAAGGCGCGACTGTGGTTCGTGCACCGGGGAATCGAGAAGCTCTTCGAGGGTCGGCCCGCGTGCGACGCGGTCGAGTTGGCCGGGCGCGTCAGCGGCGACATCTCCGTTGCGCATGCGCGAACAGTTGCTGCGCATCAACGCGGCCACCACCGGGCATCGGCTGCTGCGCGGCGCCGTCCGCCCGGGCGCGGTCACGCTGCGGTCGCTGCCCTACGTGGGCGCGCTGGGATCCATCGCGGCCGACGTCGCTGAGATCGCCGAACTGACCCTGGGCAACAGCGTGGTCTACGAACGGTTCGCCGGCACCGCCGACCTGCCCAACGACGACGCGCGAGCACTGGGCTGCCTGGGCTATATCGCGCGCGCCAGCGGCGTGCGCACCGACGCCCGGCTCGAGCACCCCGCGACCGCGCTGCCCGTCACCGAGACCGGCGCCACCGCGGGCGACGTGCTGGCTCGCTACACGGTGCGCCGCGACGAGTTCGCAGCGGCCACGAAGCTGGCCTGCCTGCTGATCGAAAATCACGGTGGACCAACGTGTCACGCTGTCGACGCGGCGCCGGTCGGCGCTCGCCGCAGCGGTGTCGGCATCGTCGAGGGCTGGCGCGGCACCATCGCGCACCGCGTCGAGCTCGACACCGCCCATCGCATCACCTGCGCCAAGATCGTCGACCCGTCCTGGTTCAACTGGCCCGCGTTGCCAGTCGCGATGAACGACGCTATCGTGCCCGACTTCCCTTTGGCGAACGAAAGTTTCAACCAGTCCTACGCCGGAAACGACCTGTGATCAATACCTGTGACCGCTACCCTTCGCCGGACAGCGCGAACCGGCCGTCGGCGGTACGGGTGACCAGGCCGTCGGCGAGCAGCGAGCCGAGCGCCCGCTCGCG
>NZ_JBYCLE010000081.1:0-2563 GCF_057473765.1 Mycobacterium sp. TH-M106
CCTACCTGGGGGCCATCCGGATGGCGCCGTCGAGGCGGATCACCTCGCCGTTGAGCATCGGGTTGACGATGATGTGCTCGGCCAGGGCGGCGTACTCGTCGGGGTCGCCGAGCCGCGCCGGATGCGGCACCTGCGCACCCAACGATTTCTGCGCCTCTTCGGGTAGCGAACCCAACAGCGGGGTCTTGAACAGCCCCGGCGCGATGGTCACCACCCGGATCAGCTCCCGGGCCAGGTCGCGAGCGATGGGCAGCGTCATACCGACCACGCCGCCCTTGGACGCCGAGTAGGCGGCCTGGCCGATTTGGCCGTCGAACGCGGCCACCGAGGCGGTGTTGACGATGACGCCGCGCTCCGGGCTGTGTTCGGGCCCAACAGGTTCGGTCTTGGCTATCCGCTCGGCAGCCAGTCGCAGCACGTTGAAGGTACCGATCAGATTGATCTGGACGACGTTGGTGAACTTCGCCAGCGGGAACGCACCGTCTTTGCTCACCGTCTTGATCGCGTTGCCGATGCCGGCGCAGTTGACGTTGATCCGGAGCGGGCCGAGCGACTCCGCAATGTCCAGTGCATTGCCCACCGCCTCCGGGTCGGTGACGTCGGCCTCGGCGAAGCGCACCCGGTCGCCGAGCTCGCGCACCACGTCGGCGCCCTTGAGGTCGAGCACCACAACCTGCGCACCGGCGTCGAGCAGCCGTCTGGTGGTCGCCAAGCCCAACCCGGAGGCGCCACCGGTCACCACGGCGACACTGTCTTTGATCTGCATCAGGTCATTCCTTTCCGCCGGCCCAGTCGCGTAGTACAGTCGCCGCATCGGTCTGGACGCTCGGTGTCGGCGTAACCGGCACGCTGCGGGAGAACCGCGGCGCGGGCATCGGTTGCGGGCCTTTGGGGTCCGGACCGGCGTCATAGAAGGTGTCGCGCTCTGCGACGTGCGGCTCGTCGCGAACCTCCCCGAACGCCAACACCGGTGTCACACAGGCGTCGGTGTCGGCGAACACCGCCGCCCAGTGGTCGCGGTCTTTGGCGGCGAACACCTCGGCCAGCCGGGCCCGCAGCTCCGGCCAGCGGCTCACGTCGTCCTGCGCGGGCAGATCGGCGGCGTCTAGGCCCAGCCCGGCCAGCAGCGCCGCGTAGAACTGCGGCTCGATCGAGCCGACGGCCACGTAGCGGCCGTCGGCGCATTCGTAGGTGTCGTAATAGGGCGCACCGCCGTCGAGCATGTTGGTGCCGCGTTCGTCGGACCACACCCCGCTGGCCCGCATCGCCCACATCATCTGGAACAGCACCGACGACCCGTCGATCATCGCCGCGTCGACCACCTGGCCCCGACCCGACGTCTGCCGCTCCCACAGCGCCGCCAGGATGCCGACCAGCAAGAACATCGACCCGCCGCCGAAATCACCGACCAGGTTCAGCGGCGGGACCGGCCGCTGGCCGGCGCGGCCGATGGCGTGCAGCACACCGTTGAGCGAGATGTAGTTGATGTCATGGCCGGCCTGCTGGCTGCGCGGGCCGGTCTGTCCCCAGCCAGTCATTCGCGCGTAGACCAGTCGCGGGTTGATCTTCGCGCAATCCTGCGGACCCAGCCCGAGCCGCTCTGTGACGCCGGGGCGGTAGCCCTCGATGAGCACGTCGGCCTTGGCCACCAAGTCGAGCACCGACTGCCGCCCTTGGTCGGACTTGAGGTCGACACTGACCAACCGACGGTTGCGCAGCGTGGCGTTCGGCGTGCCCGCTGACCCGCCCGGCCTGCCCACGTGCACCACGTCGGCACCCAGGTCGCCCAGGATCATCGCCGCGTGCGGGCCAGGGCCGATCCCGGCCAGTTCCACAACCCGCAGGCCGTGCAGTGGTCCCGCCATGGTCGACCTCCTTGTCGTCTGCGCTGATGCCGTCGGCCGCTCCGGCCGGACAAACGCTGTTGTGCATCTTGGCAGCCGCCTCTCCAGCCGCCGCTGCCGGGCTTGCATCCCGGCCTCTCTAGGGTGATGTCTATGACCGCTACTGATTCCGGAATCCAGGCACTGGACGTCGTGCAGGGCCTCTCGATAGCACTGGCCGACGGAGTGCTGTCGGTGACCATCGACCGACCCGACAGCCTCAACTCGTTGACCGCCCCGGTGCTGGCTGGGATTGCCGACGCGATGGAGTACGCCGCCGGCAATCCCCGGGTTCGCGCGGTCCGGCTCGGCGGCACCGGCCGCGGCTTCAGCTCCGGAGCCGGGATCGGCAGCGACGACGCCGCCGAGGGACCCGCCGGGGTGGCGACCGACATCGTCGCGGAGGCCAACCGCGCGATACGGGCCATCGTGGCGCTGCCCCGTCCGACGGTCGCCGTCGTCCAGGGACCGGCCGCCGGCGTCGGGGTGTCGCTGGCGTTGGCATGCGACCTGGTGCTGGCTTCGGACACAGCGTTTTTCCTACTGGCCTTCACCAAGATCGGGCTCATGCCCGACGGAGGCGCGTCGGCGCTGGTGGCCGCCGCGATCGGCCGGACCCGCGCGATGCGGATGGCGCTGCTGGCCGAACGGATCTCCGCTGCCGACGCACTGGCCTGGGG
>NZ_JBYCLE010000082.1:0-2372 GCF_057473765.1 Mycobacterium sp. TH-M106
CCTGACCCGCGACGTCCTGGCCCAGTTGCAGAGTTGGCTGGCCCGGCCCGACACCGCCCACGCCCGCCTGCTGGTCGTCACCCGAAATGCGGTCAGCGTGAACGCTTTCGACGGTGCCCCCGATCTGGCCCAGGCCGCGGTCTCGGCGCTGATCCACACCACCCAAAACGAACACCCCGACCGTATCGTCGTGCTCGACATCGACAACACCACCGCCACCCACGACAACCTGCTCGCCATCGCCGCGACGCGACCGGCCGGCGAGCCGCAACTGGCCCTGCGCAACGGTGTCGCCCACATCCCCCGCCTGTCCCGCCCCGTGACACTGACCCCACCGGATGTTCCCGACTGGCAGTTGGCCAGCTCCGGCAGGGGCGACTTGAGCAACCTGACCCTGGCCCCCACGACGCCCGACACGCTGGGGCCGGGTCAGGTCCGCGTTCAGATCCGGGCAGCGGGGCTGAACTTCCATGATGTGGTCGTGGCGTTGGGCGCCATCGCCGACGAGAACATGGGCAGCGAAGCCGCCGGGATCGTCCTCGAGGTCGCGCCCGGGAGTTCGCTGCGTCCCGGGGATGCGGTGATGGGCTCGTTCACCGACAACGCGTTCGCGCCGACCGCGATCACCGACGAGCGCATGGTCGTGGCGGTCCCGGCCGGGTGGTCGTTCACCCAGGCCGCATCGGTGCCGGTGGCGTTTTTGACCGCCTACATCTGCCTTGTCGAGATCGCCGGGCTGTCGGCGGGGCAGCGGGTGCTCATCCATGCCGGGGCCGGCGGTGTCGGACAGGCCGCCATCCAGATCGCGCGCCACCTGGGTGCCGAGGTCTTCGCCACTGCCCACCCGAACAAGCATCACGTGCTCACCGAACTGGGGGTCGACCCCGGCCATATCGCCTCGTCGCGCACCCTGGATTTCCTCGACGCCTTCCGCGCCGTCACCGACGGCCGGGGCATGGACGTCATACTCAACAGTCTGGCCGGCGAGTTCATCGATGCCTCACTGCAGCTGCTGCCCCGCGGAGGCAGCTTCATCGAAATCGGCAAAACCGACATCCGTGCGGCGGCCGAGGTCGCCGCCGCCCACCCCAGGGTGGACTACCAGGCCTACGATTTGGCCAGCGCCCCCGCGGAATCCCTGCAGCCGGCGTGGAAAGCACTATCCGCGTTCTTCAACGCCGATGTCCTCAAGCCGCTGCCCACCACCAGCTACGGCCTGCTCAGCGCCCCCCAGGCCTTCCGCGACATGAGTCAAGGAATCCATACCGGAAAAATCGTCCTGATCCCACCCCCGGCGCTGGAGCCCGAGGGCACGGTGCTGATCACCGGGGGTACCGGGATGCTCGGCGCGCTCTTCGCCGAACACCTGGTCACCCACTACGGCGTCACGCATCTGCTGCTGGTGTCGCGCAGCGGCCCGGCCGCCTCTGGTGCAGCGGAACTTCAGCAGCGCCTCACCGGACTGGGCGCCGACGTCACCATCACCGCCTGTGACACCGCCAACGCCGCGGACCTGGCCGCGGTGCTGGACAGCATTCCCGCGCGGCATCCCTTGACCGCCGTCCTGCACGCCGCCGGGCTCCTGGAAGACGCCGCGGTGGCCGACATGACCGCCGATCAACTCGACGCGGTCCTGGCCGCCAAGGCCGACGCCGCCTGGAATCTGCATCACCTCACCGCCGACCGCGACCTTGCCGCCTTCGTGTTGTTCTCTTCGGCGGCAGGCATTTTGGGCAGCCCGGGGCAGGCCAACTATGCGGCCGCCAACGCCTTCCTGGACGCGCTGGCCCGCCAGCGCCACCACTCCCAACTCACGGCCACCAGCCTGGCCTGGGGTTACTGGCAAACCCCCAGCGGCATGACCGCGCACCTGTCCACCACCGACCTGACCCGCCTGGCCCGCACCGGCCTGACCCCCATCACCGACGAGCACGGCCTGGCCCTGTTCGACGCCGCACTCGCCACTCAACGGCCCAACGTGCTGGCCAGCCCCTTCAACGTCGCCGCGTTGACCCGCCAGGCCCGCCACCACGCCCTCCCCTCGATCCTGTCGACACTGACCACCAGCCGCCCCCGCGCCAGCGCCGCAAGCGCCCGCAGTCTGCAGGCCCAGCTGGCCGCTCAGACCCCCGAAGAGCGACGCCACGCTCTGACCGCGATGGTCACCGCGACCACCGCCGCCGTGTTGGCCCACCCCGACCCGGCGGCGCTGGATCCCGACCGTCCGTTCAAAGACCTGGGCATCGACTCGCTGACCGCCCTGGAACTACGCAACACCCTCAACCAACACACCGGCCTGGCCCTGCCGGTAACCCTGGTCCTCGACCACCCCACGCCGGCCGCGCTCGCCGCCCACCTGGCCGACTCACTCA
>NZ_JBYCLE010000083.1:0-10258 GCF_057473765.1 Mycobacterium sp. TH-M106
TGCCCACGGTGATCGGATGCAGCCGGGAGCCGACTCCGCCCGCGAGGATGATTCCGCGCACTCGCAGAGTCTGCCAGGTGCGGTCGATGTCGGCAAGTCGCAGGTTGCCGGTTTAGCTGAACGGCACCGGAAGTTCCAGCGTGATGGCGTCGTCATCGGCCAGCACGGACTCGGCCGGCAGACGCGGTTCCGCAGGCCGAAGTGGCTGGCAGGCCGGTCGGGACCGAACTATCTGCGGCCACCAGAACCACCGTCCGAGCAGAGCGGCGATGGACGGTGTCATGAACGAGCGCACGACCAACGTGTCGAACAGCAGGCCCAAGCCGATGGTGGTACCGACTTGACCGATGATCCGCAAGTCACTGACCAGCATCGCGCCCATGGTGAAGGCAAACACCAGACCGGCGTTCGTCACCACCTTGCCGGTACCCCCCATGGCACGGATGATGCCGGTGTTTAAACCGCCGACTATTTCTTCTTTGATCCGAGATACCAGCAGCAGGTTGTAGTCGGAGCCAACTGCCAAAAGAATGATCACCGACATCGGAAGCACCATCCAGTGCAGCTTGATACCCGCAATATATTGCCACATCAACACCGACAGACCAAACGACGCGCCTAAAGAAAGTGCCACCGTGCCCACGATGGTCAACGCGGCGATAAAGCTTCGCGTAATCGTGAGCATGATGATAAAAATAAGGCAGAGCGCCCCGACCCCCGCGATCAGAAGATCGTAGTTGGAGCCGTCATGAAAGTCCTTGAATGTCGATGCAGCACCGGCAATAGAGATCTTGGCGTCCTCCAGCGGTGTCGCCTTGAGAGCCTCCTCAGCCGCGTTCTTTACCTGGTTGATGCGCGCGATACCCTCAGGCGTCGCGGGATCACCCCTAAATGAAATGACGAATCGGGCCGCTTTTCCGTTTGGCGATATGAAGGCATTAATCGCCTGCTGAAAGTCCGGGTTCTCGAAAACCTCGGGCGGAAGATAGAAGGAATCGTCGTTCATCGAGGCGTCGAACGCCTGTCCCATAGCGGCGGCGTTCTGGGCCGATTCGTCAAATTTGCCGAAGATCCCGGCCATGGTGCTGTGCATCCTCAGTATCATCGTCCGCGAGTCTTTCGCTGTGGTGATCAGCTCGGGATAGGATTCAAGGAGCTGCGGCATCAGTGCGTCCATCTTGTCGAGCTCGTGAACAACATCCTCCATTTTATCGGTCATCGTATCGACACTGTCGAGGGAATCTAATACTGATCTCAATGCCCAGCACAGTGGAATATCGTAGCAGTGGGGCTCCCAATAGAAATAATTTTTAATCGGCCTGATGAAGTCTTCGAAATTCGCCATGCTATCTCTCAACTCGTTGAGAACAAGGTTCATTTCCTTTGTGACGCCGATCGAGTGGTGAGTATTGGCGGTGATCTTCTGTTGCAGCTCGTATATTCGCTCCATGATTGCAATTTGTTGGGTCAGCATGTCAGCCTGCACCAGCATGTCATCGATGCGTTTCTCTATGAACTTCATGCTCTGTATCTGGGTCGTGCTCTGCATACTTATAAGGAAAGGTATGGACGTGTGCTCGATGGGCGTTCCCTCGGGCCTCGTGATGCCCTGCACCCGAGAAACACCAGGGACCCGGAAAATACCTTTGGCGAGTTTGTGCAGCACAAGAAAGTCGGCCGGATTGCGCAGGTCATGAGTAGACTCGATCATCAAAATATCGGGCATCATTCGCGACTGCGAGAAGTGACGCTCAGCGACCGCATACCCTAAATTAGCCGGAATGTCTTTGGGCATATAGAGCCGGTCGTTGTAGCTCGTTTTGTAGCCCGGCAGTGTTAACAGACCGATGAGCGCGACGGCGGATGCGGTGATAAGAATGGGGGCGGGCCAGCGGACAATCGCCGTGCCGACCCGTCGCCAACGACGGACCTTGAGTAGGCGTGTGGGGTCGAAGAGCCCGAAGCGGCTTCCGACGGTCAGAACGGCCGGTGTCAACGTCAGCGCCACCGCGACCGCAACGAAGAGGCCCACCGCGCACGGTATGCCGATGGTCTGGAAGATGGGCAGGCGCGTGAAGCTCAGGCACAACATGGCTCCGGCGATCGTCAAGCCGGAACCCAGGACAACCGGGGCGACGCCGCGGTAGGTGGTGTAGTAGGCCGTCTCCGGATTCTCGCCGGCCTGACGCGCCTCCTGGTATCGACCAAAGAAAAATATGCCGTAGTCGGTTCCCGCCGCCATCGCAAGGGCAACCAGGAGATTAGTGGCAACCGTCGAGAGGACGACGATCGACTCGTTGCCGAGGAAGGCGACGACCCCGCGGGCCACAAAGAGTTCGATCCCCACCGTGACCAGCAACAGCACCACGGTGACGACCGATCGATAGACCACGAAGAGGACCGCGAATATGATTACGGCGCCCACGATGGTAATTCTCAGAACGGATCGGTCGCCACTGGTTTGCATATCTGTGGCGAGCGCTGCCGGCCCGGTGACGTAGGCCTTGACACCGGGCGGCGCAGGCGTGTCTTTGACGATGTCCCGCACCGCCGCCAGGGATTGCTGCCCCAGGGTCGTGCCGACGTTGCCCGCCAGATTCACTTGCGCATACACGGCCTTGCCGTCGGCGCTTTGTGCGCCCGCCGCCGTGACGCGATTCCCCCAGAGATCTTGCACATGCTCGACGTGCTTCGAGTCGTCCCTTAACTTGCGAACCAACTCGTCGTAGTACGTGTGGGCGTCCTCCTCAAGTGGCTGCTGTCCCTCCAGCACGATCATCGCGAAACTGTCCGAGTCGGACTCTTCGAAGTCCTTACCCATGTGCGTCATGGCCTGCACCGACGGCGCGTCTTGGGGACTCAGTGGCACGGAATGTGCTCGGCCGACCCGCTCCAGTGGCGGAACCGCGAAAGTCACGATCAGCGTCAGCGCCACCCACCCCAGGATGACCAATGGCGAGAACCTGCGGATCGTCCGCGCGATGAAGGGGCCCCGAGGGCCACGACGGTCTCCCGCGGTCGCCCCGTCCCGTACTTGCAGTCCGCTACTACTCACTGCTGCTGTCTATCCAACAGGGCAGCCACCAATGGGCGGGGTCCTGATGGTTGAACTACCCGACCCATCGGCCGGGGGCGCACCTGCTGCGGCCACCAGAACCAACGCCCCAGCAACGCCGCAAGGGACGGTGTCATGAACGCGCGCACGATCAACGTGTCGAACAGCAGCCCTATCCCGATTGTCGTGCCGATCTGACCGATGCTGCGCAGGTCGCTGACCACCATGGACGCCATGGTGAAAGCGAACACCAGCCCAGCGTTCGTCACGACCTTGCCGGTACCACCCATCGCGCGGATGATGCCTGTTTTTATACCGGCATGTATTTCTTCCTTCATCCGTGCGACCAGCAACAAATTGTAGTCAGACCCCACCGCCAACAGGATGATCACCGACATCGCGACCACCGCCCAGTGTATTTGTATACCGAGCAAATCCTGCCACATGAGAACGGACAGCCCGAAAGATGCGCCCAGCGAAAGGACCACGGTGCCGACAATAACCAGCGCGGCAACAAAGCTTCGCGTCATGATCAGCATGATGGTGAAAATAAGGCAGAGCGCAGCCACCCCAGCGATCATGAGATCGTATCGGGAGCCCACCACGAGGTCTTTCGTCACCGCCGAGGTTCCCGTGAGATAGATCGCCGCGTTCTCGAGCGGAGTTCCCTTGAGCGCCTCCTCGGCCGCATCCTTGATCGCATCGACCCGGGCAATACCTTCGGCTGACGCAGGATCACCCCGTTGCGAGATGAGCATGCGTGCAGCCTTCCCGTTCGGCGACAAGAAGATATCGATCACCCGCTTGAAGTCCGCATTTTTGAAAAGCTCCGGAGGAATATAGAAAGAATCGTCGTTCTTCGCGGCGTCGAAGGCCTTCCCCATGGCTGTCGAGTTCGTACTGTTGTCGTCCATCTGGCTGAGCGTGCCCGCCATGGTGCTATGCATGGTCAGCAGCATCGTCCGCATGCTCTCCATCATCGCGATCATCGGCGGGAACTGCGTGAGGAGTTCCGGCATGAGAACATCTAACTGATCAAGGTCCACGACAAGCTCTCGCAGTTTATCGGTGACATCGTCCACCAGATCAAATGCATCGAGAATGGATTTCAGCGCCCAACAGACCGGAATATCATAACAATGTCCTTCCCACAGGAAGTAATTGCGGATCGGTCTCATGAAGTCTTCGAAGTCCGCAATATGATCTCGTAGCTCATAGGTGATCGCTTCCATTTCATGCGTTTCACCGACCATGTGGTGAGTTGTGCTCGAGAGTTCTTGCATGAGGTCGTACATGCGCTTCATGATGACGATCGTCGCCGCCATCTCGTCGGCCTGCTTGAGCAGGTCATTCATGCGCTCTTGCTGGAACATCATATTCTGGAGCAGGCCAGTCTGCTGCATGCCCAGCAGATAAGGTATCGAAGTGTGCCCGATCGGGGTTCCCTCGGGCCGCGTCACAGCTTGTACCCTGGAAACACCCGGAACAGCGAGAACGGCCTTGGCTAGTTTATTCAAGACAAGAAAATCGGCAGGGTTGCGCAGATCGTGGTCGGCCTCCACCAAGAGTATCTCCGGTGACATCATTGCCGACTGAGGAAAGTGTCGTGCTGCTGCGGCCATCCCCAAACTGGCGGGGATATCCTTGGGGATAAAGTTCTGGTCGTTGTAGCTGGGTTTATACCCCGGCAGTGCCAACAACCCGACAAGGGAGACTGCTAACGCTGCCACGAGAATGGGCCCCGGCCACCGCACGATGGCCGTGCCCACCCGCCGCCATCCGCGGGTCTTGATTTTGTGCCGGGGATCGAACAGGCCGAAACGGCTTCCGACCGTCAGAACGGCCGGAACCAGTGTGAGCGCGACCGCGACCGCGACCAATATACCCACCGCGCAGGGGACGCCGAGAGCTTGGAAAACGGGCAGGCGGGTGAAGCTCAAGCAGAAGACCGCTGCGGCGATCGTCAAACCGGAGGCCAAGACAACCGCAGCGACCCCACGGTAGGTGGTGTAGTAAGCCGTTTCCCGGTCCTGGCCGGCGTTGCGTGCCTCCTGATATCGGCCGACAAAAAATATCCCGTAATCCGTTCCAGCCGCTATCGCAAGCGACACCAGTAGATTAACGGCAAAGGTAGTCAGGCCGATAATATTGTGATGTCCAAGGAAAGCGACGGCTCCTCGGGCCACCTGCAATTCTATCCCGACGATGAGCAATAAAATGATTACGGTAATGATCGAACGATAGACGAAAAGCAGCATCACAAAGATCACCGTGATGCTTACTAGTGTGACCATGACGAGCGTTCTGTCGCCGCTCTTGCTCATATCGGCAGCGACCGCCGAGGGTCCGGTGACATACGCCTTGACCCCCGGCGGCGCCGGCGTCTGCGCGACGATACGCTGCACGGCTTCGATCGATTCAGTTCCCAGTGTCTGCCCCGGGCTACCAGCGAGATCCAACTGGACATAGGCGGCCTTACCATCGGCACTTTCCGCGGCGCCTGTGGTGAGTGGATCGCCCCAGAAGTCCTGGATGTGCCGCACGTGGTCTGGGTCGTCTTTGAGCTTGTGAATCAAGTTGTCGTAGTACTTATGAGCATCGTCACGGAGGGGTTCCTGGCCCTCCAAGACGATCATGGCCATACTGCCGGATTCAGGTTGCTTGAAGTCCTCGCCGATGTGAATTCCCGCAATAAACGCCGGGGCATCGAGAGGATTCAGTGATACGGAATGCTCTTTCTCAACCACCTCGAGCGGGGGGACCATGACACGCAAGATAACGGTGATCCCCAACCACACGAAGATAATGGGCACCGAAAGCCGATGGATCATGCGTGCGACGAATGGCGGGCTGTTGCGCAACTGATGATTACTCATCGGATTTCAGCCGGCAGGACGTAAAGGCGCTGACTTCGTTCGTGATCTTCTCGTCTTTGACCTCACCGTCTACGAGGATGCGGCAGCCGAGGGTGTCACTGTCACCCTGTGCCGAGATATTTCCGCCTGCCGTCTCCGGGGTCATCGCGAACTCCACCGACCACGGCAACTCAACCCCTCTGAGGCGTTGTAGGTCACCATTGCCATCGAAATAACTGACGACGGCTATCGTCCCCGGCGGCCCGAACAGTTCGTATCGCAGATGCTTGGGGTTGACAGGTTTGGTGTCGTCGACTCTGGTGTCGGAATATGGGACGCGTTTCTCGGAGCCGAAGAGACCGTGCAGTCGGGCCACGGTTAATCCTCCGGCGCCGACCACCGCCAGGATCACCAGCGGAATCCACAGCCGCATGAGAATTCTCAAGATCAGATGCCCGAGATGTCGACGACTCCTGCGCTCGGCTTGTGCCTGAGGTGGACCTGGAGCGGCCGGCTTGCTGGCCGGCCGCAGAAAAACACGGCGAAGCCTCGACGGTCGCCCAGGGCCCTGGCCGTCAACGATCCCGTCGCCGTGCTCGGTGCGTTCGGCATCGCGCACAATGCTTCCGACCACCGCACCACCCTAACCGACGCGAACGCAACAGCGACCACAATAGCGAAGACCGAATGTTCAGCCAAGAGCTGTGATGAAATTCCCGTGTTACTCCTGAACAAACATCATCTCGCTCAGGACATGGACCGGATATGCTGCTGGGCGGCTGGGCCGGGGACTAGGCGGCTGGGCCGCTGGGCCGCTGGGCTGGCACCGGTTGCCGCCTTCGGCTCGCAGAACGCGCGGATGGTGGAAGGCCAGGATCTGCGATGAGGTTTGTGCTGGCGTTTTATGGGACTCGCGGCGATGTCGAGCCGGGCGTTGCTGTCGGTCGTGAGCTGGTGCACCGGGGGCACGAGGTGTGCATGGCCGTCCCACCCGATCTGGTTGGTTTCGCCGAGGCGGCTGGACCTGCGGCGGTCGGCTACGGGCCGGAGACGCAGGCGTGGCTGGAAGCGACGCGCAACTTCTGGGCGCTCTTGTTTCGCCACTTTTGGAGGGTCCAGGATCTGATCGGCTTGTTGCGCGAATCGCGGGCCTCCGCTACCCAGTGCTGGGGGGAGATGAGCACAACGCTGACGTCGCTGGCCGGCGGGGCCGACCTGCTCCTGACCGGCCTGAGTTATCAGGAGCTCGCCGCTGACGTCGCGGAGTATTGCGAGCTCCCGTTGGCCACGCTGCTGTGGTTGCCAATGCGGGTCAACGGCCACCTTGTTCCGGGCCTGCCGGCGCCGTTGATCCGCGCCGCGATGACGGCCTATGAGTGGCTGGTGTGGCGCGGGGTGAAAAAGGTTGAGGACGCCCAGCGCCGTGAGCTGGGCCTGCCGCAGGCAAGAGGCCCGGCGCCGCGGCGGATCGCCGAGCGTGGTGCGCTGGAGATCCAGGCCTACGATCCGGTGTGCTTTCCCGGGCTGGCCGCCGAATGGGCCAAGTTCGATGGCCAGCGGCCCTTTGTCGGCACGCTGACGCTGGAGTCGCCAACCGATGCCGACGCGGAGGTGGCGTCGTGGATTGCCGACGGGACACCGCCGATTTGCTTCGGGTTCGGCAGCATACCGCTCGAATCTCCGGCCGACACGCTCGCCATGATCGGCGCGGCCTGCGCGCGGTTGGGTGAACGGGCGTTGGTGTGCTCCGGCTGGACCGACTTCGGCCAGCTTCCCGATGTTCCCCAGTTCGAGCACGTCAAGGTGGTGGGCCCGGTGAATTTCGCGACGATCTTTCCGGCGTGCCGCGCGGTCGTGCACCACGGTGGGGCGGGCACCACGGCGGCGGGCCTGCGTGCCGGGGTTCCCACGTTGATCCTGTGGATGGCCGACGTTCAGCTGATGTGGGGGGCGGCGGTCAAACGACTGAAGGTGGGCACCGCCCGGCGCTTCTCCACCGTCACCGAGAAATCGCTGGTCGCCGATCTGCGCCGGATCCTGGCCCCGCAGTACCGTGCCCGAGCCCGTGAACTTGCCGCCCGGATGACCAAACCCGCCGACAGCGTTGCGGCCGCGGCTGACCTGGTGGAAGATTTCGCCCGCCGCAAGCGGGTCAGCTGATCGGCAGGCGGTTAGACTCGGCGCCGCAGGTGCTGGCATGGAAGGTAGGAGTAGTTGTGACCGTGACCGATTACGACGTCCGATCTCTCTACCTTGACCTGCTGCGACGCAACCTCACCAGGTACGGGATGCACGAACACATGCCCGCACGGTGGCCGCTGCGGCGACGCCTTTTTCTTAAAACCATGAACCTCGTGCTCGTGCGAACCAATGTGCAGCGATTCACGCATGCCACGCCGGACGCGCTGCGACACTCGTTCGTCGAGCGCAAGCGTGACTTGGGCCTGGACTGGCCGGCAGAGGCCGAGACGATGATCGGAATGCAGCGGCTGACCAGTCTGCAGCATTGCGTTGAGACGGTACTGGCCGACGACATCCCCGGCGATCTGATCGAGTGTGGGGTGTGGCGCGGCGGAGCCGGCATCTTGATGCGTGCGGTTCTGGCAGCCTATGGGGACAAGACACGATGTGTGTGGCTAGCCGATTCGTTCGCCGGCTTGCCGCGCCCGGACGTCGCTAATTACAAGGCAGACAAAGGGATTAGGTCGAACCTCGCCGCAGGCGTACTGGCAGTGCCGGAAGCCGAAGTCAGGGCGAATTTTGAACGCTACGGTCTCCTCGATGACCGGGTTTGCTTTCTTCCCGGCTGGTTCAAGGACACACTGCACGATGCGCCGATTGACCATCTCGCAATACTGAGGATCGACGGCGACCTCTATGAATCCACCATTCAAGCGCTCGAGGCGCTCTACCCGCGACTATCCCCCGGCGGTTTTTGCATCATCGATGACTACCACGCGATGACGCCATGCAAGTTAGCTGTCACCGATTACCGCGTGAAGCACGAGATATCTAGCGAGATTGTCGACATTGACGGCACCGGCGTGCTGTGGCGCAAGTAGCCCGCCGGCCGGCGAAGCTTGCGGTGGGATCAACGCCGACCCGAGTTCGGCGGTGTGATCTCGGGGGGCAGCGCCGTATCGGTGAGCCAGCCGTCGACGGTGCGGGAGAAGAGGTCCGGATAGCTCAGGGGCCAGTCGTGGCTCATGCCGATTGCGACCCTGTCGACTCCGTTGGGCATTCGCTGCGCGAGCGCCGCCGCCGAGCGGTGTGTCAGCGGCGTCTCCTTGGCACCGGTGAGAAACAGTGTGGGCGAATTCGATTCGGCGAGTCCCTCGGGAAGTATGAACCCCGCGGACGCCACGACCGTATGGGCGAACTGTTTGCCCGTGATGAGACGCACATCCTCGCGGTAGTCGTCGATCTTGGCCGGGGGAATGCCCTGGAGGTGAGTATTCCGGTAGCGGTTGATCATCCACCGGTACCAGCGGTTCCCGGCGAGCGTCCCCAGCAGGAACTGCGTCAGCCGTACCCCCGGCATGGTGTTGATCAGGGTTCCGCAGAGCACCGCCCGGTCGACGAGTTTCGGTTCGGTCGCCAGCAGCTGCACCCCCACCTGGGCCCCGAGCGAGAAGCCCACCAGGTGCGCCCGGCCAGTGGCTATCCGAGAGCGGATCAGCTCTGCCACCGCGGTGGCGGCCCGGTCCATCGCGAACGGTCCGTGCTGAAAGCTCTTGCCGTACTGGGGCAGATCGGGGACCAGACAACGGTATTGCTGCAATCGTTCGACCACCGGCTCCCAGGACCAGCCGCTCATATTCCCGCCGTGCAGGAAGACGATAGCGGGCGCTTCGACCGGACCGGATTCGCGGACAAACAGATCCACGCAGGCGATCCTATCTGCCCGTGGTGTCGACGGTGACGTTCGACCGACTGACCGGGGCCTTTTCACGAGGCGGTCAGCTTGCGAAATGCACCTGGTCGAGGTGTTCGGCGACCCGCAACGCGTTGGCGGCAACCGTTAGGCCGGGGTTCAAACCGGCGCTGGACGGGAAGAACGAGCTGTCGACCACGTAGAGGTTGTCTATTTCGTGGGACCGGTTGTGCGGGTCCAGCACACTGGTTTTCGGATCGGTGCCGAAGCGGCAGGTGCCGCAGACATGGCCCAGGGCCTGGTTGTTTTTACCGCTGCCCACGGTGAGTGTGCGAAACGGCTTCAACACCTCTTTGACCTGCCGCAAAAACACCGCGCGCCGCTCGATCTCACTGGCGTGCAGACGATACCGGATTCGCAGCCGCTGACGCCCGTCCACGCCGGGCCGATCATATGGCAGGACACGGTTGTCCA
>NZ_JBYCLE010000084.1:0-5080 GCF_057473765.1 Mycobacterium sp. TH-M106
GCCGGCCGGCGGCGACGTCATCGCTGTTCTCCCGGCCGGTGAGCTGAAACTTGGCCTGCGCGTAGACGAGTCCGAGCACGTCGCGGTAGGTGAAGTAGTTGCGGGCGGCTAGCCCGCGGCCGAAATGCACCAGCGACGAGCCCTGCACCAGAGTGTTGTCCACGTCGAAGAATGCGGCGGCGGTCAAGTCGACCGGTGGCTGCGCAGGGGTGTCGACGTAACGCATGTCCTCGACCGCGCAGTCGGCGTCGGCGTTCGGGGCCGACGATCTCACGTCGGCGTGGGCGGTGGATTCCGCACCGTCAGGGTCGCAGGAAGCCATCGTCGACCTCCTTGTGTGCTGTGGCCGCCGTGCTGTGCGTTGTCGGCCGGTCCTGGCCGGACCGAGCTGGTTTGGGGGCCGGTATCAACCTTATCCGGCGGCGGGGTGGAAGTGCGCCGACGCGGCTGGCGTTAGCATGCGCGCATGTTGATGACCGGGTTACGGGTGCTTGCGTTCGGGGGCCCGAAGCGTGGGTGATCTGCGTATCACGGACCTGGTCATCGAGTACGCTCTCGGCGGCGGCGGGGCGATCCGCCCGATCAACGGTCTCAATCTGCGGATTCCGGCCGGATCGCTGGTGGTGGTGTTGGGTCCCAGCGGGTGCGGGAAGACCACGCTGTTGTCGTGTCTGGGCGGCATTCTCAGCCCGAGAAGCGGCCAGGTCCAGTTTGGTGCCGTCGAGGTCACCGCCCTGGATCGCAGGGGGCTGACGGCCTACCGGCGCCGAACCGTGGGCATAATCTTCCAGGCGTTCAACTTGGTGGCCAGTCTGACCGCCCTGGAGAACGTGATGGTGCCGATGTGGGCGGCCGGATGGTCGCAGTGGTCGGCGCGGGAACGCGCCCGCGAATTGCTGTCCGGCGTCGGACTAAACGACCGGATGGCGCACCGGCCCGGTCACCTCAGCGGCGGCCAGCAACAGCGGGTGGCGGTGGCCCGCGCGCTCGCTTTGGACCCGCCGCTGATCCTGGCCGACGAACCCACCGCGCAACTGGATTTCGTCCGTGCCGCAGAGGTGCTGCGGCTCTTGCGGGCGATGGCGTCCGGTGACCGTGTCGTCGTGGTGGCCACGCACGATACTCGGATCCTGCCGCTCGCTGACGTGGTGGTCCAGCTGGCACCGCCGCTCACACCCATTCACACGCCCACCCACCAGGCGCATGAACCTGTCCGGGTCACGCCCGGCTCGGTGCTGCTCGAACAGGGCAGCATCGAGGACTTGATCTACGTCGTCGTCGACGGTGAACTGGAAATCGTGCCGGAGTCCGCGGGCCCGGGCGAAGGGGTGCTCAAGATCGGCACGCCCGGCGACTACGTCGGCGAACTCGGGCCGATGATCCGGATCCCCCGCTCGGCCACGGTCCGCGCCCGCGGCGACGCAACCGTCGTCAGCTATACCGTGGAGGCGTTCCGCGCGCAATTCGGCGTTCCGCCGGATGGCATCTCATCGAACGTCACCGGTCCGCCGTAAAACAGGTGTTTCCGCTGATCTTCGACTGGTCGCGAATTCGAGCAGTGACTACCAAGCCTACTGTGATCGTCACAGAGATCGGCGGTCAACCGCCCGCGGCTGGAACCGCCGGTCTACAAGTCTGCACTTTTCTCACTAGACCGCTGACTAATCGCGGTGACTACGAAGGTCAAGCAGGTTGCCCCAGGTGTCGTGCACCACCTCGACGGCCGCTCGGTTGAGGTCTTGTCTGGGTTGGTTTTCCGCGACGGCAACCAGCGCGTTGGCCAGGCTAAGTGGGGGGAGGTTGTGCCGTCGGGCTGTTCGTGCGAGTTCGCCGACGGCTTGTGCCATGGTGCATCGGCGCACTGCGATGAGTACGCCCTCGGCGACGTCGAGGATCCGCGCACCATTGTGCATTGGATCCTCGGATCGATAGATCGCCAACACGTCTCCGATCTCTTATTTGCTGGGGGCGCTATGTTGATGGTTGACGGCTCACCGATCGGTGGGGCGGGTACGCAGATCGGATCTGCGATCTAAGACCGCACTTTCCGCACTTTCCCCAGATTTCGTCCTCACTGACCAGCAAGTATTCGTTTACCGGCGACATGTATCTGGCGGCAACGGAAGGGTCAGCGCAGGTGGCCGGCGGCGAAAGCCGCCCCCTGGTCGACCAAGTCGTCACCGTCGACGTATGTGTTGTGTGCGGCGAAATTCATCCCGTCCGAGCACACCGCGTCCTCGGGGGCACACAACTTGAGGGTCTTGGCCCGATACTGACGGCCGATAACAACTGGCGGCTCACCGATGAAATTCATCGCCCGCTCATTCGGTGTACCGAAGAGCACGACCGCGGCGACGTGGCTGGCCACATCGGGCGCCAGCGGTTTGGGGACGGTCGCCGGATCGACGCCATCGGGTACCGCATCGGAGGTGACAAAACCCATCACGGCCGCACCCTGGGAGAAACCACCAAGCACCATCTGGGTACTGGGGCAGTTGCCGGTCACGGAAACGACGTGAGCGCCCGCGTCGCGGACACCGTCGACGCCGGTGGCCCACTCGTCGCTGGCAGGATAGCTGACCGGAAACACCCCAAGAGACCTCCCACCAACGCGCGGGCGCAGGGCGTCGACGAACGCTTGTCCGGTCGGGCCAACCCCGGGAGGCTCACCGGTGCCGCGGGCGAATACCACTTCCACGTCGGGGCATGGTGTGGCAGACGCCACCGGACTGCCCCAACCGGATAGGCCAGGTACGCCCAACGCACCGAGCACGGCTGTTGCTCCGATGGCAAAAAAACGATCGTGCCGACTGCGTCGCCCCGCACCTGCTCGGGCGATCTGTCGATGTTGGACAGACCTTGACATGGCGTACCTCCTCATGGAATTCGTTGGGGCCTCCTGCCCACTTCAAACGCTTGCTGTTGTTACCACCGCGGCTCCATGGCCTTTCGCCGATGACCCGCAGCTGCTTACGTGCATAGTTGGCCTTAACGCCCCGGATGACGATCAACGCAGGTCATCGCCTCTCCGATTAGTTAAGTGGGCCTCAACAGGCCCGTGTTTACGTAGTAAACTACGGATCCACCAGAGCGTAGCCGATCACGCTTACGTTGTAAACATGGGATCGTCGTTGCAGGTCGTGTAACCGGTTCGCGACGGCTAGCCTCGGCTAGCCTGAAAATGTCAGTTACCGTTCCGCGGGAGGCGAGCGTGGTTGATAACGAGGATGCGGATTCTGCGATGGCGCAGTTCAATGGGGTTGACGGGGCCGACACCACTGTGGCCCGCACGGACGCACAGCACACGTCGGGGTTGAGTCGTGAGTTCATCTTGACCACGGCGATCGAGTTCATTGACCGTCATGGGCTGCACGCGTTGACCATGCGCCGGCTCGGCCAGGCCTGCGGTGTGGAGGCGATGGCGCTGTACCGGTATGTACATAGTCGCGGCGACTTACTCACTGGGGTGGTCGGCCACATCATTGACCGCTTGTACAGCGATCAACTGGCCACGCGCCGACAAGAAGACGGCTGGCAAGACTACCTGGTGCGCCTGGCTCACGGAGTCCGCCGGATTGCCCTCGATCACCCCGAGGTCTTCCCGTTGATCGCCACGCAAGCTCCCGAGGCGCCGTGGGTACGCCCGCCGCTGCGCAGCCTGCGCTGGATGGAAGCGTTCCTGGATACTTTGCTCTCCTATGGGTTTGACGACACCGCTGCCGTGTTTGCCTACCGCGCCTACACGCACTTTCTCTTGGGCCAGCTTCTGCTGGAGGTCTCGTTCCGCGGCGCCGAGTTGAGCCCCGAAGAGGTTCTTCTCGCCGAGCAACCTCTCCCCAAAAAAATCGTCTTAACCGACTATCCGCACCTGAAGCGGCTGCAGCCGCGGCTGGCCGAGGACCACACCGCCACGGAGTTCGAGGAGGGCCTTGAGGCCGTGCTGGATCGAATCGAGGTGTCGCTATCGCGGCGACGCTGACCCGGCCCGGATCGCCACCCCGCCGGGGATCCACAACTTAAATTAATTCGGCGATCGGGCTAGCGATCGCACCTTGGGCACGGCAGCATCTCGCCCGTGAGATTGTCCTCGACCAGCTCGGCGGTGTTCTGGCGACGATCACAACTCCCGGTTCGAACCGTCCTCAACCCACGTGACGCGTTACGACCTCCGTACTCACCGGAGAGACGCCCAACACTGTCCACGACTGGCCGAGGCGGTGTCTGTGGTGTTATCGGTCCGGTCCGACATCCTCGTCGTCGAGCTTTGTGCCCGGGACGAGGATGCGCCTGCGGGCAACCGGCCTGCCCTCCACCCGTTTTGTCACCTCCGGCAAACTCGGCGGTGCGCCGACCCGCCCCTGCACCGGGGCGCCGTTTTTCACCGACGGCGCAACCACTCGCTTGGTGTCGGCCTTGGCATCGCCCGAACCGCCGGCACCGCCCGAGGTGCCGGGCGGCATCATCGGGTACCCGCCCATGCCGGCGCGCGCCGCGCCCGACGACTCGGGGGTAGCCGGTGCCGGCGGCGGGCCGGGCGACGACGCCGGGAAGGTCGCGGCCGAGGGAGTCGCCGGCGGCCCGAGATAGCTGGCCGGAGCGGTGCCGGCGAGACCACCGACGCCGGCAGCGGCATCCCCGGCTCCGAGCAGTGCCCCGCCGGCGCCTAGGGTTTCGCCGAGTGCTTCGGTGGGAAGTTCGCCGGCGAGCTCGACACCTTGGCCGGCGTTGCCCAGCCCACCCGCAAGCTGCTGGCCCGCCTGCAGACCCTGCTGGAGAGCCTGATTGAGCGACTGAAAAAAACCGCCGAAGGCACCGCCGAGCCCCTGCCCCACACCGGCTAGCGATTGCGGCACCTGCTGGGCCATCCCCATCACCTGCTGCAACGCCTGGGCCGACTCCTCCTCATTGGCGGGGAACTTGGCCAGCGCCTCACCGGTCTGCACTTCGCGCTCGGCATATCCATCCTCAGCAGCGGCCATGTCCGCGGGGTCGCCGATATTGCCGGCCATGCCCAAAGCGGCGAGCAGTTGACTAATGACCGACTGTCCCGAGGCGATCTGGTCGGGTGTCAGCGGCGGCG
>NZ_JBYCLE010000085.1:0-6290 GCF_057473765.1 Mycobacterium sp. TH-M106
CGCCAGTACCGCCGCGGCGACACCGCCGGCGACTTCGTGGCGTCGGCGCTGGCGGTGCTGCGCCGGCTGGAGGGCCACTTCACCCTGGTGTTCGCCAACGCCGACCAGCCCGGCACCATCGTCGCCGCCCGCCGGTCCACCCCGCTGGTGGTCGGCATCGGCCAGAGCGGGTCGGGCGAGATGTTCGTCGGCTCCGACGTGGCCGCGTTCATCGGCTACACCCGCGACGCGGTCGAGCTGGGCCAGGACCAGGTGGTGGTGCTCACCGCCGAGGGCTATCGGGTCACCGACTTTCACGGCAACCCCGCCGGTGCTCGCGCTTTCCACATCGACTGGGATCTGAGCGCCGCCGAGAAGGGCGGTTATGAGTACTTCATGCTCAAGGAGATCGCCGAACAGCCCACCGCGGTGGCCGACACCCTGCTGGGGCATTTCGTCGACGGACGCATCGAGCTCGACGAGCAGCGGCTCTCCGATGGCGAGCTGCGCGAGATCGACAAGGTGTTCGTGGTGGCCTGCGGCACCGCCTATCACTCCGGTCTGCTGGCCAAGTACGCCATCGAGCACTGGACCCGGCTGCCGGTGGAAGTCGAACTGGCCAGTGAGTTCCGCTACCGCGACCCGGTGCTGGACCGCGGCACGCTGGTGGTGGCGATTAGCCAGTCCGGTGAGACCGCCGACACCTTGGAGGCGGTGCGCCACGCCAAGGAGCAGAAAGCCAAGGTGTTGGCCATCTGCAACACCAACGGCTCCCAGATCCCGCGGGAATCCGACGCGGTGCTCTACACCCGCGCCGGCCCCGAGATCGGGGTGGCGTCGACGAAGACGTTTCTGGCCCAGATCGCGGCCAACTACCTGGTCGGGCTGGCACTGGCGCAGGCGCGCGGCACGAAATACCCCGACGAGGTGCAGCGCGAATACCGCGAGCTGGAGTCGATGCCCGAGCTGGTGGCCCAGGTGCTCGACGGCGTCGGCTCGGTGACCGCGCTGGCACACCGGTTCGCCCGGTCGCCGGCGGTGCTGTTCTTAGGCCGTCACGTCGGCTATCCGGTGGCGCTGGAAGGCGCGCTCAAGCTCAAGGAGCTGGCCTACATGCACGCCGAGGGCTTCGCCGCCGGCGAGCTCAAGCACGGCCCGATCGCGCTGATCGAAGACGGCCTGCCGGTCATCGTGGTGATGCCCTCACCTAAGAACGCCTCGGTGTTGCACGCCAAGGTGCTGTCGAACATCCGCGAGATCCAGAGCCGCGGGGCGACCACCATCGTCATCGCCGAGGAGGGCGACGACACGGTGCGGCCCTACGCCGACCATCTGGTCGAAATTCCTGCGGTGTCAACGCTTTTCCAGCCATTGCTGTCGACGGTGCCGCTGCAGGTGTTCGCTGCCGGTGTCGCGCAGGCCCGCGGCTATGACGTGGACAAGCCGCGGAATCTGGCCAAGTCGGTCACCGTCGAGTAGTGAGCGCTGTGCGACGCGTGACGCCGTGGCAGAGGTGCCGTACGCGTATTGTGCCTACGCGTAGGTACAATAGCGCGAAGGGTGGTGCTGATGAGCACGGTGTCGATACGTGAGTTCTCCTACAATCCGAGCGCGATGTTCGCCCGGGCGGAGAAGGGCGAAACCATCGAGGTCACCCGGCACGGCAAGGTCATCGCGACGGTGAGCCCGGCCAAGCCGACGAAGCTCAGCCGGGTTGAGGAACTCGAGGCGTCCGGGGCGTTGCGACGGTCCGGGAAGACGCTGGCCGACCTGGACACGTTCACGCAGTATACGTTGCCGGAGGGCGCTCCGGATCCGCTCACAATGCTGCTTGAGGATCGTTACAGCGAAAGCGATTGGGAGCGCGAGCTCAGGGAAGAACTCGAGGCGAAACGTCGGAGCAGCGACGGCCAGAACGCATGATCTACCTCGATGCGTCGGCATTGGTGACGTATGTGCTCAAACGGCCGAATGTTGTCGAATTGCGTGAGTTCCTCGTTGATCACGCCGAGTTTCGCGGGGCTACCAGCGTCGTCGGACTCGTCGAGACAGTGCGTAACTGTGATCGCGCCGGTAGCTTCCCTCATTTGATGGCGCAGCTGCTTGACGACTACGACGAACTCCAGTTGAGTTCCGAGATCCGTGACCGAGCCGCGGATCTGCCCGGCGGGCTTAAAGCGCTCGACGCAATTCACCTGGCGACCGCTGAGATGCTCGGCGAAAGCCTCGTCTGGTTCATTACCTACGACCGGAAGCTGGCAACCGTCGCCCGGTCGCGGGGGCTGCCCGTCGCGTCGCCGGGCATGAAAGTCTAGAGCCGATGCGCCACTACTACACCGTCGAGCAGATCCGCGCCGCCGAGGCGCCGCTGCTGGCCAGCCTGCCCGACGGGGCGCTGATGCGCCGGGCCGCGTTCGGGCTGGCGACCGCTACGGCCCGGGAACTGACGGTCCGCACCGGCGGGGTCGCGGGGCGGCGCATCAGCGCCGTCGTCGGCTCCGGCGACAACGGCGGTGACGCGCTGTGGGCCGCCACCTTCCTGCGGCGCCGCGGCGCGGCGGCGGACGCGGTGCTGCTCAACCCGGAGCACACCCACCGCAAGGGGCTGGCGGCGTTCACCGCTGCGGGTGGGCGGATCGTCGAAACCGTGCCAGCGGCAACGGATCTGGTGCTCGACGGGGTGGTCGGCATCTCCGGTCGCGGCGCGCTTCGGCCGAATGCTGCCGAGGTGTTCGCCGCGGTGCATGCCGCCGGAATCCCGGTGGTGGCCGTCGACATCCCCAGCGGCGTCGACACCCACACCGGCACAGTGTCTGGCCCCGCCGTGCAGGCCGCGCTGACGGTGACCTTCGGCGGCCTCAAACCGGTGCACGCGCTGGGTGATTGCGGCCGTGTCGAATTGGTCGACATCGGCCTGGACCTGCCGCCCACCGACACCCATGGCTTCCAGGCCGCCGACGCGGCGGCGCGCTGGCCGGTGCCCGGCGCCAAAGACGACAAATACACCCAGGGCGTCACCGGCATCCTGGCTGGCTCGGCAGCTTATCCGGGTGCGGCGATCCTGTGCACCGGAGCGGCGGTGGCCTCCACTGCCGGCATGGTCCGCTATGCGGGAAGTGCTGCAGCACAAGTTGTCTCGCACTGGCCGGAAGTGGTGGTAGCGCCCAGCGCGGCGGCTGCCGGGCGGGTGCAGGCCTGGGTCGTCGGGCCGGGGCTGGGCACCGACGGCACTGCCGCCGCCGACTTGTGGTTCGCGCTGGACACCGATCTGCCGGTGATCGTCGACGCCGATGCGCTGACGATTCTGGCCGCGCATCCCGACCTGGTGAAAGACCGCAGCGCCCCGACCGTGTTAACCCCGCACGCCGGCGAGTTCGCCCGGCTTGCCGGCGCACCGCCCGGCGACGACCGTGTCGGCGCCGCGCGCCGTCTCGCCGACGACATGGGCGCCACCGTGCTGCTCAAGGGCAACGTCACCGTCATCGCCGCCCCTGGCGGGCCGGTCTATCTCAACCCGGCCGGCAATTCCTGGGCGGCCACCGCCGGCTCGGGTGACGTGCTGTCCGGCATGATCGGCGCGCTGCTGGCCCACGGCGTGGCCGCCGTCGAAGCCGCTGCCGCCGCCGCGTTCGTGCACGCCAGAGCGGCGGCGTCCGCGGCCGCCGATCCCGGGCCCGGCGACGCGCCGACGTCGGCGTCGGGCATCTTGTCCCATATCCGGACCGCGCTGGCAGAGCTGTAGCAGAAGCCGTAATCGACCCGAAAGGATTCGCCGTGTCCCACCCGTCTGTTCCCGCGCACTCGATCGCCCCGGCCTACACCGGCCGGATTTTCACCGCGCCGATACCGGCGCTGCGGCTGCCCGACGAGTCGATGGATCCGGAGGCCGCCTACCGGTTCATCCACGACGAGTTAATGCTCGACGGCAGCTCCCGGCTGAACCTAGCGACCTTCGTCACCACCTGGATGGACCCCGAGGCCGGCAAGCTGATGGCCGAGTCGTTCGACAAGAACATGATCGACAAGGACGAATACCCGGCCACCGCCGCCATCGAACAGCGCTGCGTGTGCATGGTCGCCGACCTGTTCCACGCCGAGGACCTGCGTGATGACGACCCGTCCAGCGCCATCGGGGTGTCCACCGTCGGGTCGAGTGAGGCGGTGATGCTGGGCGGGCTGGCGTTGAAGTGGCGCTGGCGGCAGCGAGTAGGTCCGGCTTGGAAGAACCGCACTCCGAACCTGGTGATGGGTTCTAACGTCCAGGTGGTCTGGGAGAAGTTCTGTCGTTACTTCGACGTCGAACCGCGCTATCTGCCGATGGCCGAGGGCCGTTACGTCATCACCCCGGAGCAGGTGGTCGACGCCGTCGACGAGGACACCATAGGCGTGGTGGCGATCCTGGGCACCACCTACACCGGGGAGCTGGAGCCGGTTGCCGAGATCTGCGCGGCGCTAGACGAGCTGGCCGCCAAGGGCGGGGTGGACGTGCCGGTGCACGTCGACGCGGCCAGCGGCGGTTTCGTGGTGCCGTTTGTGCACCCCCGTCTCAAGTGGGACTTCCGGCTGCCGCGGGTGGTGTCGATCAACGCCAGCGGCCACAAGTACGGACTGACCTACCCGGGCATCGGGTTCGTGGTGTGGCGCAGCCGCGACCACCTGCCCGAGGAGCTGGTGTTCCGGGTCAACTACTTAGGCGGCGACATGCCGACCTTCACGCTGAATTTCTCCCGTCCCGGCAACCAGGTGGTCGGGCAGTACTACAACTTCCTGCGGATGGGCCGGATGGGCTACACCGACGTCATGCGGACGCTGTCGGACACCGCGCGGTTTCTCAGTCATCAACTGAGCACAACCGGATGCTTCGAGGTGATCAGCGACGGGACGGCGATCCCGGTGGTCAGCTTCCGGCTCACCGGAGACCGCGGCTACACCGAGTTCGACGTCTCCCACGAGCTTCGGACCTTCGGCTGGCAGGTGCCGGCCTACACCATGCCGGAGGCTGCCACCCACGTCTCGGTGCTGCGCATCGTGGTCCGGGAAGGCCTCTCCGCTGACCTGGCCCGCGCTCTGTACGACGACATCGTCACCGCGTTAGCCACCCTGGACAAGCTCAAGCCCGGTGGGCACTTCAAGCAGCAGCATTTCGCGCACTGAACAGGCCCTGCGCGTCCCTGCGCGTCCCTCCGCTTCGCCGAGCGTCCCTCCGCTTCGCCGAGCGTCCCTGCGCGTCCCTCTGCTTCGCCGAGCGTCCCTGCGCTTCGCCGAACGTGAAGCTGTTGCGAGATTTCGCGCGATTTTTCGCAACAGTTTCACACTCGGCGCGGCGGAGGGGAGGCCGGTGCCGGGGTCGGCGCGGCGGTGGGGAGGCCGGTGCCGGGGTCGGCGCGGGCCGGGGAGGCGGTGCGGCACAACCATCGCGACGGCCATCTGGTCGGTTCTGGGACAATCGGTAGCGAGATGACTGCGATAACCCAGCGGCAGCACCTGCTCGCCGAGGCCGTGGTCGACCTGGACGCCGTCGCCCGCAACGTGCGGGTGCTCGTCGAACACGCCGGATCTACGCAGGTGATGGCCGTGGTCAAGGCCGACGGATACGGCCACGGCGCGGTGCCGGTGGCCCGGGCGGCGGTGGCTGCCGGGGCGGCGGAGTTAGGGGTGGCCACCGTCGACGAGGCGTTGGCATTGCGGGCGGGCGGCATAAACGCCCCGGTGCTGGCGTGGCTGCACCAGCCCGGCACCGACTTCGCCCCTGCACTCGCTGCCGACGTGCAGATCGCGGTCTCCTCGGCGCGGCAACTGGATGAACTGCTCGACGCGGTGCACCGCGCCGGCCGCACCGCGACGGTGACCGTCAAGGTGGACACCGGGATGAACCGCAACGGGGTCGGCATGGCCGACTACCCCGCGCTTGTGGCCGCCCTGCGCCGTGCTGTCGCCGAGGGCGCCATCCGGTTACGGGGGTTGATGTCGCATCTGGCCTGCGCCGACGAACCGGAGAATCCGACCAACGACATTCAGGCGCAACGGTTTTCCGATCTGCTGGCGCAGGCTCGCGACCAGGGTGTGCGCTACGAGGTGGCCCACTTGGCGAATTCGGCGGGCGCCTTAACCCGGCCCGACTTGGCCTACGACATGGTCCGGACCGGAATCGCGGTCTATGGCCTGAACCCGGTGCCGGCTATCGGCGACACCGGGCTGGTCCCGGCGATGACGTTGAAAACCACTGTGGTGCTGGTGCGGCCGATTCGGGCCGGCGAGGGCGTGTCCTACGGGCACACCTGGGTCGCCGAGGCCGACACCACCCTGGCGCT
>NZ_JBYCLE010000086.1:0-7460 GCF_057473765.1 Mycobacterium sp. TH-M106
GCAGCCCGACTTCGCGGCTGCGCTCGATGAGGCCCCACAGCGGCGCCGTGGCCGCCGGCTTCCCGATGCCGCCGTGCGGCCGCAGCTCCTGTTCGTCATCGATCAAGACGAAGTGGTGCGCCCCCTGCCACGACCGCCGATTCAGCAACTCCTCCTGGCTCAGCCCGGCCGGCGGCAGCCGGTCGGCCAGCAGCTGCGCCAGCTCGCCGACCACCTGATCGATCTCCTCGGGGGTGTAGGCGTAGGCACGCACGTGCGCGCCGCGGACCTTGCCGATCAGCGACGTCTTGGGGTCGATGATGGTGATCTGGGCCTGATCCGGGGTGAACCGGCTCACCACGGCCTGCCCGAAAGTCGCCAGCGCCGTGGACTTCCCGCACGACTGACGGCCCATCACCAACATGTTGGGCAGAGTGTGCGGCAGCACCACCGGCTGCAGCGCGGTCTCCCCGATCGCGAACGGGACATCCAGCGCGCCCCCAGCGACGGGGGCATCGGGGGTTCCGGCGCTGTCCCCCGTGGCTTCCGCATCGTGGGCATCGGGGACGCCGGCGGTGTGCGCATACGCCGCCACGATCTGCGCCAGCGGGACGCTCGCCGGCAGCCGGGCCAGCGTCTCCACCTTGCCGGTTCCCGCGACCGCGGTGACGGCATCACCCACCTGCCGGGTGGCAATCCGCTCACCGCCTGCGCCGATGATCTCGGGCACCCCGACCAGTAACTCGTAACCGTCTCGGGTGAGCCCGAAGCCGGGCCGGTCCAGGGTGTTTCGTGCGGCCTTGCGCAGCTCGATCGAGCTGCCCATCTGCGACTCGTCGGGGTTGGAAAGCCGCAGCTGGATCCGTGCGTTCGACACGTTCAGCAGCCCCTGCTTCTGCCCGACGAACCAGGCGGTGGCGCTGGTGATGACGTGCACACCGTAGGAGAGGCCCTGCCGGGCGAGAGTGATCACCCGATCTCCGATTCCGGGATCTTTTTCGTACAGGTCGCCGAAGTTGTCGACGACCAGGAACACATCGCCGAATTTGTCCGCTCGGTCCGTGCCCCCGCTGGCAGAGCCGACAGAGCCGGCAGCGCCGAATCTCCGCTCGCGGAAATCCGCGATGTCGATCTGGAAGCGCTTGAACGCCGCCTCACGCGCCCGGATCAGACCTTCGACGGTCGCCACGGTTCGCGAAACACCCTCGCTGTCACTGAGACTGACCACCCCGGCCACATGCGGCAGTTCGTACACCGGGTACAGCGCGGCGCCCACACAAAAGAACGTCACCCGCTCCGGTGTGTACATCAGCGCCGCGGACACCATCAACGTCATCATCGTGGTCGACTTGCCCCGCTGCGCGGTGGCGACAACCATGACGTTGTCCATCTCGGCGTCGACGACGTGCACCCGCTGGGTGTGCTCATCGGGGATGTCCACCACGCCCACCGGGAAGACCAGGCCGGCGTTCTGGCCGTAGTCGACGTGCCACGGTTTGCCCCGCCAGCCCGCCACCAGTGCGTCCACCGTCTCGCTGACTTCCAACGGCGGCAGCCAGATCGCGTGCGGCGGGCGGGCAGGATGGGCGATCAGCGACTCCCGAATGACGTCGACCAGCTTCTTCTTCCTGAACCCGTCCGGGTGGAAGAGGAATTCGTCGGGTTCTTCCGGCTCGTCGGCCACCGCCAAGGCCGCGCTGTCCGCCGCACTGAGCGGCTGGTACTGCCAGGTCAACGACCGCGGCTGGGAGAAGCTCACGGCCACAGCCTGCTTCGCCTGGTTCGCCCTAGCCGCCTTCTTCGGCAGCACGAACGGCGCCGACACGTAGAAGCACCGGAACTGCTCCAGATCTCGCGGCCCCACCTTGAGCAATGCGTAGCCGTTCTCCCGTGATGGAAGGTGCAGCGCGGCATCACTTCCGATCACATCGCGGGAATCCTCGGCGGTTTCGGCGCGCAGCGCCACCCGAAACGCGATGTTGCTCTTCGCCTTGCTCAGCGACGACAGGTCGAGGCGCTGGCCGCCCAGTGTGAAGAACACATTGCACCCACGGCCCTCCTGCCCGATGTGGATCACCAGGTCGATCCAGTCCGGATGGTGGATGAACAACTCCAGGTACTCGTCGATGATGACCAACAGGATCGGCACCGGCTCCAAGTCGCGTCCGGCCAGGCGCATCTCCTCGTACTCGTTGGCATCGCGAGCACCGGCATCCTTGAAAAGGCGGTAGCGCCTTGCGATCTCACCATCGACGGCCTTGCGCATCCGGTCGGCAAGATGTCTGTCGTCCTTTCCCAGGTTCGACAGTGAGCCGGCCACGTGCGGGAATCCAGCCAGATCTTGCGCGGCCGATTCGAACTTCATGTCGACGAAGATGATGTTGAACGTCTCCGGCGAGTGGGTCAGCGCGATCCCGCTGCACAGCGACAGGAAGTACTCCGACTTACCCGACCCAGAGGTGCCGATCACCACGGAGTGGAAACCGAAACCGCCGAAGTCCTTGGCGCGCAAGATGATGTGCTGCAGCTCGCCGCCCGGTTTCACCCCGACCGGCACCGTCGCCCACTTCGAGTCACCCCGGCCGCGGCTCTCCGTCCACAGCCGCTCGACGTCGAGTCGGCGCGGGTCGGAGATGCCCAGCGCCCGCAGCAGCTCACCGCCCTGACTGTCGGTCGCCGACAGCTCCCCCGCGGTCGTCGGCGACCAGCGGGCCAACGCCCGCGCATACCGGCTCGCGGTGCTCTCGGCAAGCGTGTCGGGCACCGCGTAGAACGCATCACGATGGAAGAGCCTGCCGCCATGAAGTTCGAAACACTGTTCTTCGCCCGCGAATCCGACGCCGACGCCAGGTCGGGTGGCCAGCCGCAGCACCGTGATACCGGCCATGCCCTTCTGACCGGTGACGCCCTCCCACTGTTCGGGCGTCCCGACGTCGTCGTCGACGATCACCCAGTGCGGGCCCAGCGCGGCGCCGCTCGTCGACTCCATCGGCGACAGCATCGAGGTCGGGCTGGCCCCGCTCGGCGGCGCCCACGGTCCGCGCCCTTTGCGGTGCAGCTCCGCGTCGAGTGCCTCCTCGAGATCCGTCGGCGAGGCGAACACCAGCCGGCGCATGCCGCAGGCGTCGAACATCTGGTCGTGAGAGTTGTGCGGCAGCCACACCAGCCACGACCACAGGTCGGGATGGCGGGTGACCACCATCAGCTTCACGTCGGCCGGGCTGTGGTAGACCGCCAAGGAACACAGCACCGAACGCAGCAGGGCGTACAACTCGGCCGGTTTCTCCCCGACGAAGGAGAAGCCGGGCTTGGACCGCAGACTGAGCACCTTGCCGATGCCGCGGATCTTGCTCTGCTCGAGAATGAAGTCCCGCAGCGCACCGCCGGTGACCGGTTCGAGTTCCTCCCCGACCGGCACCTCCGGCCATTGCAGCGATACCGCACAGTCACTGGCCTGCTGCACCCCGACCCCCAGCCGGACGTCGAGGAAATCCTGGTCGACACTGCGGCGTTCCCACATCCGCGGTCCGCCGATCACGGTGTCGAAGTGCTGCGGGTCGGCGTGGACGAACAGCTGGCTGCGGCGCTGTTCGGCAGCGGCGCGTTGCACCTCGTCGCGGTCCTCGTCGAGCTGGCGCAGGTAGATCCGGCGCTGCTTTTCCAGTTCGCCCCAGCTGATTCGGCGCCCCCGCCCGAACCGGCCGCTGAACATCAGCACACCGAAGCCGGCCAGCCCCATCATCGGGAAGAACCCGGACTGCAGCGACCTGACCCCCGAGGTGTACATCACCACCAGCGTGCCGACTATCCCGACCAGCAGGGCGGGCACGGCGATCATTAGCGCGATATTGCGGGGCTCGCGCTCCGGCAGGGCCAGCGGCGCGGCCACCGCCACCCGGGCCGGCGGCACGACCGGCACCGGCGCCCGCGGGCCCGGCACGAAACCGTGTTTGGACATCTCAACCGCCCGCCGGTTGGTCGGGAATCTGGGCCACCGCCGCGCCCGCGGTGACGGTGTCGCGCGCCACCAGTGCGCCCTCCCGGCTGGTCGCAGGTCCTGCCGCGAAGGTCCGCACTATCGGCCAGGGCGCCTGCACCGCAGTGCCGGCGTCGAGCCCCAGCGCCTGCAATGTCGGCTGGTTCCATTCGATCCCGTACCGAACGCCCTGCGGCGAGACCCAGTACAGGCTTTCCCGGGTGTCGGCGAGGGCCACGCCGGAAGTCGTCGCCACGAAATTTGCCGCCCCCGGCAACACCAGCGTCTGGTCGGCCTCCACCGAGTCGGGCGTACGATCGTCACGCACCAACCGCACCAGCCGGCGATCCGCCTCGACCGGCACCGGCAGACCCCGTCCGCTGACAACGGTGATCGTCGCCTGCGGATCGGTCGTCTGCTTTGCCCATGCAACACATATCACCGGGTTCGCCGCTGTATCAACGAATTCCAGCTTTCCGAACGGGTAATAGTCGACATCGAGGTCGTGGACTACCGGGATGTCGATCAGCCGATCCGGTGAGATCTGTATCGGCGCGGCAAAGCCCTGCGAGTCCGCGGTACGCAGCAGGTCGGCGACGAAGCCGGTGATCTTCTGCAGCCCGCCCGGCAGCAGCACATAGAATCCGCTGACGGCGCCGGCGGCGTTGCGCGTCTCCAACACACTGCCCACGGTGACATCGGCGGCGTCGGGCAGCCATCTCGACGGTGTTCCCTTCTCCGGGATCTTCGGCACGACAAGAGGTTCGGTCGTCGGCATGGCGTCGAATACAGCGTTGGAGATCTCGATCGGGCGCGTCTGCCCGGGATCGAGGCCCAGATTGAATGTCACCGATCTGTCCGCGGGATCGATGGCTGACCGGTGGCCACCCCAGATCACGTAGGTGGCGCCCCGGTGGGTCGCCAGCACGGCCTGCGTCGGCCCCATCGGCGCGGCCCGGCCGCCCACCGACAGCTGCCCCGCGATCGACGTCACCGTGGGCGCGACGCCGCTGGTGCGGACCGGCGCGGTGTCACACACCGCCCACGCCGATACCGGGTTGGCGGTAACGCCGATGCTGTCCGGTGCGCCGGGAATACCGATCGTCGGCCCGGTCGGGTACTTGGCGATCTCACTCGCCGTCACCCAGGACGGATCGGCGGCGTTACCGGTCGCCAGCCGCGCGGAGGTCAAGTTCAGTGCCGGATAGAGGCGGCCGTCGATCCTGGCGTAGACCGCGCCGGTGTCGCGGTTGCCGATGATCTGGGACTGGCCCACCAGCCCCGCTGGCTTCATCACGTGCAGCAGCGCCATCCAGCCGACGCCGATGCCGACCAACACCACAGACAGCGCCACCGCCGCCTGTTGTTTGCGGTCGTCGTGCTTCATCCGCACCGAGAACCGGGTGATCGCCGCCTTCAGCCGGCGGTTGTAGAACAGATGGCCGGAATTCTGGTCCCGGTTGGACAGGTTCAACGGCATGGTCAGTAGCCCATCGGCGACCACCGGATGCCTTCACCGTAGCGTTGGAGATAATCCGCTTCCGCCTCCTCGCGCAGCGCGGCGAACGCCAGGTTGAGCCGGTCCGTCAACTCACCGTGGGAGTAATCGGTCACCACGCCCGGATGCAGGGTCAATTCAATCAACCGGCCGTCGGAGTTCGCCGTGGCGTGGATGTCACCCAGATCGACGCTGTAGGTGATGCTCTCGGCCTCGGCGACGAGCTCCTCCCACCGCTCAGCCGCCTCGCGCAAGTCACGAAGAACCGATTCAACAAGGTCCTTGTCGCTGAGCTGCGCGCCGCTATCCGGCCCCGACATCCGCTCAGTATGTCGACCCTGCGCGACCAGCGTCAATTCGTCCGCGGGGCCGGCGGGAGCGGGCGGTAAAGCTGCTCGCCGGCGCAGCGTTCAACGTCTGGAACCAGGCGAAGTGGTAATTCGCCGTCACCCGGTCGCCGGTGGCGATGCCCGCGGTGGCGGCCAACAACAGGCAGTTCAACAGCAGGCCGGGGTCGACATCGGGGTACTGCGCTAACAGCTGATACCGCACGGTGTCCAGGTGCACCCGCAGCAGATCCATTTCGGCGTCGACCACGCTGGTCCCCGCGGCACCAGCCTTGGCCAAAGTGTTCGCCATCCGCGGCAACCCGTCTCGCCGGTGCGTGGCCTCGGCCAGCAGCCAGCCGAGATCGTCTATTGCCGGCAGTTCCCTGGCGCGTTGCGAGGATTCGATTCCGTCGGACTCGGTTGCCCGCCCGAGCCGATCCCCCGGGGCGTAGGTCGCCGACGCCGCCGACGACCCGGCGGTGTCCAACAGCGCGGCTATGTCGCCGTCACGCCATCCGGGCTCCAACAACCGCACAGCGGGGGGCAGTTCGATTCCGGGCGGGATCCACCCATGCGCAAGGTCGGTGACCAGCACCGTGTCACCGTCGTCGCCGGTCCCCGCCGCCCAACGCAGGCCGGGTTCTTGACGGGCGACGAACTCCAGCAGCCGCCGCAGCCGCTGGCCCGTTTCCTGCGCGGGGGCTGCGTCGGCCGGTTCTTCAGTGGGTGCCACGACCAGCGGGTCGGACCGGAACCTCAAGGGAACCAACGGGACAACGCCGGGCTCTTCTTGGCGGTCGTCATCGACGACGGGCAGCTGTTGCGTTATCTCCAGTGCTTGACGGGGAGCCTGTCGAGCGGGGTTCAGGCTGAGGTATTCGGTGCGAAACTCCAGCGCCTGCTTGCGGAGTTGACGAACTGTCGATTCGACGCGAAGCACCGCGAACGCCCGAGCGACGTTGACCACCCGTGTTTCGGCTGCTGTGCGCGCCGAGCCCGCCAACCCCGCCCGGCTGATCGCCTGAAGTTTCTCGTTGGCAGAGTCTGCGATCCGCCGTAGATCCGCGTCGAGATAGCGGGCGATCGTCGCGGTCTCGGCGGTAACGGTTGTCAGCTCGGCCGGCCACAGCCCGTCGAGCACCAGCGGGGTGCAGTCGGTGGGCGCGCTGAAAGCCGGTATCGCCAGAGCCTGCCTCGCCGCCCTGCGGAGACGATGCCGCGCCGTCGTCCAAGCGAAGATTGCCACCGAGCAAGCCTACCGCCGCTGGTGGAGGAGGTTTTGCTGGTGAATTGGCTGGTGAATTGTGATCGCCGGTGCCGGCTCGGTAGCCTGCAGACCATGGCCGACTCGGAGCTGCAGCGGCAGCTGGACGAGGTCCGCGATCTGTTGAATCGCGCCCGAAACCTGTTCGGTGCCAGCCCGATCGAACCCCCGCAGAATATTTCCCCGGATCCGCTCGCCGCCCAGAAGTGGGTGCGCTGAGCCGGCCGAACACCAGGTTCGGGCCTCCTCGACTGGTAGTGCGGCCACAGCAGCGAGCCGGCGCTCCTCGTCATCCATGCCACACCCACCAATTTCACAAAGGAGATTCTCAATGAAGTTGTCAAGCCGCCGCGGCGTTAGGTGTGGTGGGTTGATAGGCCTGGTGGTCGCGCAGCATGGCCCACAGGACGTTGA
>NZ_JBYCLE010000087.1:0-8910 GCF_057473765.1 Mycobacterium sp. TH-M106
GAACCCTCGGAGGCTGTGAACCTCACACGCTTTCGAGGCGTGCTCCTTAGGCCGCTCGGACACGCCACCGCCGGACAGCCTACCCAACCGGCGGCTGTCGCCGCACCGGACCGGGACCGCGCATCCCTTACCGCTGCCGGACGAAGAAATCCTCCAGCAAAGCGGCGCACTCGTCGGCGAGCACCCCGCCGCGGACCTGCGGGCGGTGACCCAGCCGACGGTCGCGGACCACATCCCACAGCGAGCCGACCGCCCCGGTCTTCGGCTCGAAAGCACCGAAGACCAGGCGGGCTACCCGGGCTGCCACCAGCGCACCGGCACACATCGTGCACGGCTCGACGGTGACCGCCAGCGTGGCGCCGGCCAGCCGCCAACCGTCACCGAGCGTGGCGGCGGCCGCCCGCAGCGCCAGGATCTCGGCGTGGGCAGTCGGGTCGCCCAGCTTCTCCCGGGCGTTGGCGGCACGCGAGAGCACCTCGCCACCGGAGCCGACCACCACCGCGCCGACCGGCACATCGCGCGGCCCCGCAGCGGCGGCGGCCGCCAGCGCCGCACGGATCAGATCCTCGTCGGTCACCGACCGAGCCGGCGCAGTGTTTCCGACATCTGCTCGTCGAAACCCATCTCGGCGGCGATCCGAACCAGCTGCTCGTCGACGTCCAGGTCGGACTCGTCGAGGATGACGCCCAGCACCGCTTCGGGCAGCCCGATGTCGGACAGCAGCCCCAGGTCGCCCTCCTCGAACGGTTCGGCGTCCTCGAGGTCCTCAGCGTCGATGTCGGCGTCCAGCTTGTCCAGTACTTCGTCGGCGATGTCGTAGTCCAGCGCGGCGGTTGCGTCCGACAGCAGCAGCCGGGTGCCCACCGGACCAGGTCGGACGATCACGAAGAATTCGTCGTCTACATCCAGCAAGCCGAAAACAGCACCGGCGCTGCGTAATTCACGAAGTTCTGTCTCAGCCGCGGCCAAACTGGCCAGCGCCGCCGGGCGCATCGGCGAGCAGCGCCACTCGCCGTCTTCGCGTACCACGGCCACGCCGAAGCCGTCCGGCGTGTCAGCCGACCGGTCCTGCGTGGAGGCTCGCTGTGCTCCCATGGGCGCTTACGCTAGTCGCCGATTACACCCTTGACCAGCGAATCGTCGGCAGCGGTCCGGGCACAGATATGTCAACCTAGGAGGGTGACTGGCAGGGCGGCTGGCAGGGTGACTGGCAGGGCGGCTGGCAACGCCGCGAAAACACCGGTGTGCGTGTTGGGACTGGGCCTGATCGGCGGCTCGGTGGTTCGCGCGGCCGCGGCGGCCGGCCGAGAGGTGTTCGGCTACAACCGCTCGGTGGACAGTGCGCGGGCCGCGGTAGCCGACGGTTTCGACGCCACCACCGACCTCGAGGAGGTGCTGGCGCGGGCCGCGGATACCGGCGCGCTCATCGTGCTCGCTGTCCCGATACCGGCGGTGCCGATGCTGCTGAGCCACATCCATCAGTTTGCCCCCGAGTGCCCGCTGACCGACGTCACCAGCGTGAAGAGCGTGGTGCTCGACGCGGTGACCGCCGCAGGCCTGCAAGCCCGGTTCGTCGGCGGTCACCCGATGGCGGGCACTGCGCAGTCGGGATGGCCGTCCGGTCACGCCCGCCTGTTCAGCGACGCTCCCTGGGTGATCAGCGTCGACGACCACGTCGACCCGATGGTGTGGTCGACGGTGCTGGAGTTGGCGCTGGACTGCGGGGCGATGGCGGTGCCGGCCCGCTCCGACGAACACGACGCCGCCGCGGCCGTCATCTCCCACCTGCCGCACCTGATTGCCGAAGCGTTGTCCGTCACCGCCGCCGAAGTGCCACTGGCGTTCGCCCTGGCCGCGGGGTCGTTTCGGGACGGAACCCGGGTTGCGGGCACCGCACCGTACCTGGTCCGGGCGATGTGCGAGGCGAACTGGCTGCAGCTGCTGCCGGCGCTGGATCGCATGATCGAACTGCTGGCCGACGCACGGGATTCCCTGTCGGCTGCCGATTCGGTGGCGGAGCTGGTCGACGCCGGTCATGCCGCCCGGACCCGCTACGCAAGCTTCCCGCGCCACGACATCGTCACCGTGTTCGTCGGCGCCGAGAACTGGCGCCAGGAACTGGCCGCCGCGGGCCGGGCCGGCGGGGTGATCAGATCCGCTCTGCCAATCCTGGATAATCCACGATGAACCCGTCAGCGTCGACGGTGACGGTGGTGCCGGTGGCACCGGTGGCCGGCGAGCACACGCTGATCCCGGCCCGCTGTTCCGGTGCGGTGCTGCGGTAGCTGGTGGCCGCCGCGGTGACCGACATCTCCGGCAGCCACACATAGATGGTGGGCACGGTGATCTCACCTGCCCGCTCGTTCAGGCCGGCGCGGCGGATCGGCAGGGCGTTGAAAAACGGGCTGAACACCACGTCGACGTCCAGCGCCCCCTCGTAACCGGCCCGTGACTCCCCGCGGTGATCGGTCAGCAGCCACATGTTCTCCTCGTCGCGGGCGATGGAGAGCTGGCGCTCCCGCTCGGCCAGGGTGACCGTCAGGCCGATCCGCCGGGTCGCACCGACCGCGTCGGTCTGCAAATCGTAGTAAGCGCTGAATGCCGGATGCCCCGCGGTGGCAGCCGCGACAATCTGGCCGTTGGCCTTAATTCGCTTGCCCGACAACTGCACTCGCACCGATTCCATGCGCGCGACATCCGGCGCCCGCCACGTCAGAATCGCCGACCGGGTGGCGGGTGTCGGATCAGAGGCGGTCGCGATCACTGGGCTCACCCGATCACCGTAAGCGACGAAATTCTCGGCCGCCGGCAAGGCCCCGAGCAATACGGCGCGATCCGGCTAATTTCGCGGCGAAAACCGGCAAGATAGCACCATGAGCGACGATCTCCCCGCACCAGACCATCCACCGGGCGACAAAGCCGACCAGGCCGACCAGGTCCCGGCCGCGGCGGTCCCGTTCACCCGCGCCGCCGCGTTGTGGAGCTCACTGATCGTGGGCTTCCTCGTTCTCATCGTGCTGTTGATCTTCATCACGCAGAACACCGATCAGGCCAGCATCCAATTCCTGAGCTTTCACTGGAGCCTCCCGCTCGGGGTGGCGCTGCTGTTGACAGCGGTGGGCGGCGGGCTGGTCACCGTCCTGGCCGGCACCGCGCGGATCTACCAGCTGCGCCGCGCGGCAAAGAAGACCTTCGCGGCGCGACGGTAAGCACCGTAGCGTCACCGCTGATTTCGGGGCAACAGATCCCACACGTGCTCGGTGCCGTTGGCCGACACCACGGTGGCCTGGCCGGACCGTGAATACAGCAGCCGCGTCACCGATACGTAGTCGATCGGGAACGACAGCAACCGTGCGGTGCCCAGGATCTGATGCAACACGACGTTGATCACGCCGCCGTGGCTGAACACCGCTACCGTCTGCCCGGGATCTGCGGCAGCGACCACGTCGGCCGTCGCGGCGGCGACCCGGGCGCAGAACCCATCCTGGTCCACACCGGCCGGCAGCTCCCCCGCCGCCATTCGCGCCCAGTCCTGCGGCCGTTCGGTGCGCAGCTGCTCGATCGGCAGATAGCCGCCCAACTCCCGGTCGTACTCAGCGAACCGCTCATCGACGTCGATGGCCAGGCCACGCGCCTCGGCGACGGGTTCGGCGGTCTGGATCGCGCGTCGCTGCGGGCTGCTGATGACCCGGGTGATGGGGTACCGCGTCAACGCCTCGGGCAGCCGCCGCGCCTGTGCGATCCCGGTTTCGGACAGCTGCGGGTCTGAGCCCTCGCCGTGCTCGCTGCGCAGCGGCAGCGCGTGGCGGACCAGCAGCAACTGCATCGTGTCACCCTATGAGATCGGCAGGCTGACCCGTGAATTCGGTTCGACCCGCAGCGCTCTGCGCCCCGAGGGCGTTGCTGAGCGGGCGAGGACTGACCCGCACCAACGTCCTGTCGTCGTTGCCGGCCCACGATTCCACACCTGCCCCATTGGTCACCGAAGATCCCAGTGGTCACCGAAAATCGATGATGTGGGGATTTGCCCGCCTTCGAGCGACACCGCGCCCGCTGATCTGAAAACCTTGGGCAGCAAGGCTATTAGCCATTTGAGCAAAGGTTGCCGGGCCGACGTCGAAGAGGTGCATCGTTAAGACGTAGCGCAGTTCGATACCGCGCAGAGCTCTGTTCATGCAACGACGCTCGCATGCGGGTCCGACAACGATTCGGTTGTCGCTGGTAGCTGGGCGCCATCCGTAGAGCGACAAGCCGTAACGAACGAGACAGACGAGGCAGACGAGGTATGAGTGGCTCGAATCACCGCTTTCTCGCGGCCCGTCGTCGTCAAACCGGGGTTTTGTCGCGCGAAGGCGGACACCACCCACCCACAGCCAAAGCCGGGGCTGGTGTGGCGGATGTGACAGACGCGGCTGTGATCGGGAGCCGCTCAGAGTAGGTTCTTCTCCCGTGGACCTCGAAGCGGTGGCCGCCTGGATGTCGCGGCGAGGACTCGGTGAAGGCCCACTGGAAGAGGTCAGCGAACTGCGCGGCGGCACCCAGAACATCATGCTGCGGTTCACCAGGTCCGGCCGGTCCTATGTGCTGCGGCGCGGCCCGCGGCACCTGCGCCCGCGCAGCAACGCGGTGATGCTGCGGGAGACCCGGGTGCTGGCCGCGCTGGCCGGCACCGACGTGCCGCATCCGCGGCTGATCGCGGTCTGCGACGACCCGACCGTGCTCGGCAGCGACAGCGGGGCCGTCTTCTACCTGATGGAGCCGGTCGAGGGGTTCAACGCCGGGGAGGAGCTGCCCACCCTGCACGCCGGCGACCCGGCGATCCGCCACCAGATGGGCCTGTCGATGGCCGACGCCCTGGCCAGGCTCGGCGCTGTCGACCACATCGCCGTGGGGCTGGCGGACTTCGGCAAGCCGGACGGCTTCCTGGAACGCCAGGTGCCGCGCTGGCTCTTTGAGCTGGAGTCCTACCGACAGTTCGACAACTATCCCGGCCCCGAGCTGCCGGGCGTCGACGCCGTCGCCACCTGGCTGGAGCGGCACCGGCCGTCGTCGTGGCAGCCGGGCATCATGCATGGCGACTACCACGCCGCCAACGTGATGTTCTCCCGCACCGGGCCGGAGGTGGTGGCCATCGTGGACTGGGAGATGTGCACGATCGGCGACCCGCTGCTGGACCTGGGTTGGCTGCTGGCGACGTGGCGCCAGCACGACGGTTCCAGCGTGTTCAGCCATACGCTGACCGGTATGGGCGGATTGTGCAGCACCGACGATCTGCTGGCGCGGTATGCCACCAACACCACCCGCGACCTGTCGCACATCACCTGGTACACAGTGCTGGCCTGCTTCAAGCTCGCCATCGTGATCGAGGGCACGCTGGCACGCGCATCGGCCGGCATGGCCCAGCAGGAGGTGGGTGAACAGTTGCACGACGCCGCGGTGTGGCTGTTCCGGCGGGCGCTGGCGCTGATGGACGGCGAACCGTGACCCCCGTGCCTCTTGCATAAGTCCGCAGAGTAGGGCTATCGTTTATCGACGTGGACGATCGTGACAAAGACCCCACCGTGGTGTTGCCGTATCTGGTCGGAAGGCCACTGTCGGCACCTGAGATCTATGAGGCGTTCGGCTACCGCAAGTCTGCCTACTACAAAGCAGCTCACGAGGGCCGGCTAGTCAGCGCGAACAATCTGATCAAAGTCGCCAAGTACTTCGGGTTGAACCCGATCGACCTGCAGGTACGCTTCGGCCTGATCGAGCCCGAGGCGGTCAATGAGTACGTGGAGACAAATGCCGAGACAAGGGCCCCGTCAAGGGCCCCGTCACCGCGACTGACCGATCTGCACCCCGACGAGACCAAACCGCCGATCTAAAGCGGGCCGCAGAGTCCGGCTGGACCCAACCGGTGGTGATCGCTGCAATCGACGCAGTGTGATCGACTCCCCGGCGAGGGGGCCTGCGCGAGATGGTCCAGCTCGGACGCTAAACTCCTGGCGTGGCTGCAACTGATGACACCGTGAACACGGAGTCGGCGAAGATCATGGCCGACTAAGTGATGCGCGCTGATACGGACACAAACACGAAGAGGACGGCTGCGGTAACGACCGCGATAGCGGCTGCTGTCGCACCACTCGCGCTGTGGACCACCGTGCCGGAGTTGACAACGCGCGCAGACGTGATGCTGACCGATGCCGTGGCTTGGGGCATGGGCGGCAGCGGCGGCCCGATACCGTCGCCCGGACTCATCGCTGACGTAGCCGAACGATACAACCCTTCCTCACCGCTTTTTCCGGGCCAGCCGCTGTTCTCCTTGAGCAAGATCAACGGGCTGTACACCCCCGAGGACATGTACCCGGTCACCGGTGTCAAGAGCCTGACGCTCGACGCGTCGATGGCGCAGGGAGTCAAGATCCTCAACAGCACGATCACCGGACAGACCGCCGACGGACACGACATCGTGGTGGTGGGCGGATCGCAGAGTTCCACCATCGCCTCGCTGGAGATGCGGGACCTGATGGCGCTGCCGGCCGACGAGCGGCCAACCGGAGATCAGCTCTCCTTCCTGTTGCTCGTCGATCCCAGCGCGCCGAACGGCGGCATCCTCGAACGCTTCAACGACCCGAACCTGCCGACGCTGACCGTTCCGAGTTTCGGGATCACATTCAGCGGGGCTACGCCGTCGGACACTCCGTGGGACACCGTGATCTACGACCTGGAGTACGACGGATTCTCGGACTTCCCACGCTATCCGATTGATCTGGTGTCGGATCTCAACGCCGCCCTGGGCATCGTGTTCGTCCACCCGACAGCCACCCGAATCCCGCTTTCGCAAGTCGCTGAGGCCGTCAAGCTGCCGGTGTCTGCCGATTACACCGGCCACACGCAATACTTCATGATCCCCACCGAGAACTTGCCGCTGCTGGACCTGTTGCGCGATGTCCCGGTGGTGGGCAACCCACTGGCCGACCTGATGCAACCGGATCTCAAGGTGCTGGTCAACCTGGGCTACGGCAGCATCACCGAGGGCTGGGGTCAGGGTCCGGCGAACGTGCCCACCCCGTTCTCGGACTCGCTGTTCCCGACGAACATCGACTGGGCCGACGTGCTCACCGCGCTGGCCAACGGAGCTCAGCAGGGCGTCAAGGCCTTTGCCCACGACCTGGGAACACTGTCGTTACCGAGCGTGTCGGACGAAATCGCCAACAGCGCTGATAATGCCGCTGCCACTCTGTCCAACTTGCCGGAGATGATCGACAAATTCTCCGGCGGGCTTGCGCCGTTCTACGCATCGCTGCTCCCGATGGCCGACATGGTCAACACCTTGGCCACCACCCTGCCTTCCTACGACGCCAGCCTTTTCGTGCAGGAGTTGAGCTCCGGCCACCTCGTGGACGCCTTCGGTATGCCGATGGCGGTTGACTTCGGCCTGACCCCGGTAGTGCTCGGTTTCGGAATCGCCGGCCTCGGAGATGCCTTGAGTGCGGCCTGAGTTCAGCCTAAGGGCGGCCTCAGTGCGGCTGTCTGGCCCCGCTCCCCAGGTAGGCAGGCTGATGTTTCCCATTTTGGGATAATGGGATAGCTTTGGTGTATGCCTGAAGCCTACGTGGAGACCGACGCCCGAAGCCGGGTGGTGCTACCCGGCCACCCCAACCAGATGTTCCTGGTGCAAGAGAACTCCGACGGCAGCCTGCTGCTCTCCCCGGCCAGGGTGGTCAGCGAAGCGCAGGTCGAGTACGACAACTCCCCGGAGCTGAGGGATCTGCTGGCCCGAGCCGCCGTCTCGCCGACGGTGCATCGCCGCCGCACCCGGCGGGCCTGACGGGTGGCCGACGACTTCGACGGCCACTACTCCCAAGTCGCCGACGCCCAGCTCGACGCGCTGGAAGCCGGTCCCGACGCCGAGTTGTACAACGCGGTGCTCGACGCCTGCGACCTGGTGCTGAACCACTCCGGCCAAGCCCAGTCGATGTCCACCGCGTTCACCACCGCCAAGGGCATCCGGAGACGGATGCCGGTGCCCGGCTACCCGCAATACAAGGTGTTCTGGTCCACCGCCGGTCCGCGAATCGAAGCGGTGTTCCCGCATCCCACTGCGTGAACTGCTCCGGTGTGACGACGAGAAAACTCTCACCCTCACACTCTGCGCGCCCGAAGAGATTCGAACTCCCAACCTTCTGAAGTAGGTGACCTAACCGCAACCGTCCGGCAATGTCCGCTATCGTGTCGTGTCACAACAGGATACGGGATTATGCGGGAAAGCGACCACGTAAGCGGTCGCTATTGACCGTGGTGCCCCTGATAAATGTGGCTCTACTGACATGAATGTGGATGACCTCGATCACCGCCTCAACCCGTGAGGCCCGGGCCACCGCGCTTATGGGACGACACCCAACGCATACCGGCGGACAGCTCCGCCATAGTTCTCGCGGCACCTGGGCAGTCCGCGTCGACGAGTTTGGCCAGCGTCTGATCCTCGGTCAGCCTCGGGTTGCGCTCTACAACAGTTTGATGCACCTGACGCATTTCACGCGGGAACTCGCATGCCAGAAGACACAGAACCTCATCCGGGATCATCAGCTCCGCACCGGACCGGCGCACCGCCTCGACGGGAAAGTCTTTGGTGTTGTTCGTGCAGAGGATGTCCGCCTGCGCCGCGTACGCGGCAGCGAGAACGTGTGCGTCGTCGGGGTCCGGTAGCCCCAGCTCGTCGAACACCGCGACGTCGGCTGGCGTCACGTCGATCGACGCGTCGGGGAAATGCCGCTCCAGAAGGCCCCGAAGACGCTGATGCGCATCGTGGTTCCCGTACTTGCGGGTCAAGGTCCTGGTCAGGTCGTCGAGTATCTTCGCACTCCAGCGAACGTCGATGAGCCTGCGCCCGTGGGCGTATACCAGGTAATCGCGCACGGTGCGCGA
>NZ_JBYCLE010000088.1:0-2358 GCF_057473765.1 Mycobacterium sp. TH-M106
TCACACCGAGCATCAACAAGGTGGTGGCGGCGTTGCGCGACTTCGGTTTACGAAACGCCGGCACCCCGTTGCTGATCGCCTCCACCCCGGTCAACGCTGCACATCCGGAGGAAAACGAGCGGGCCACCAGGAATACCAACGCGAAACCGAGCACCTCCCCGTGCTCGGAATGAATCTTGAAGCCCGCAGATTCCGCCTGCAGCGGGTGACCGAGCACATAAAACTGGAACAATCCCCAGGCCAGCATGGTGTAGATACCGATGATGAAGGCATACGTCGGAAAGGCGAACGCCCGGCCTGACTCTCGGATACCGCGCAGGTTCGCCGCCGCGATCGCGACGACGGTGCCGATGGCGAACGCCACCTTGTGTGCGGCGACGAACGGCGACGCCGAACCGATATTGGCCACTGCCGAGGAGATCGAAACCGCCACGGTGAGCACGTAATCGACCATCAGCGCGCTAGCCACGGTCAAACCGGCGTTGGCGCCGAGGTTTGTGGTGACCACTTCGTAGTCACCGCCGCCGGACGGGTAGGCGTGCACGTTCTGCCGGTAACTGGCCACCACGGTCAAGAACACGAACGACACCGCCAGCCCGATCCAGGGTGCCATCCGGTAAGCAGCAATGCCCGCCACCGACAGCACCAGGAAGACTTCTTCAGGGGCGTAGGCCACCGACGACACCGCGTCGGAGGCAAACACCGGCAAGGCGATGCGCTTAGGCAGCAGCGTGTGACTCAACCGGTCACTGCGAAACGGCCGGCCCAAAAGCAGCCGGCGCATAGCCGTCGAAACGTTGGACACGAGAGCCAAGAGTAGGCCCCCGGGGCGTTGGCGGTAGCGTTCCACATACAGGCATGGCGAAGCCGAAAGGACCTTCCAAGGTGCGGGTAGTGGTGATGGGCTGTGGCCGGGTGGGCGCCTCGGTGGCCGACGGGCTTTGCCGGATCGGCCACGAAGTCGCGATCATCGACCGCGACAGCGCCGCATTCAACCGGCTCAGCCCGGAGTTCACCGGCGAGCGGGTGCTGGGCATGGGATTCGACCGCGACGTGTTGCTGCGTTCCGGTATCGAGGACGCCGGGGCGTTCGCCGCGGTGTCGTCCGGCGACAACTCCAACATCATCTCGGCGCGACTGGCCCGCGAGACCTTCGGCGTGCCGCGCGTCGTCGCGCGGATCTACGACGCCAAACGTGCGGCGGTCTACGAGCGGCTCGGCATCCCCACGATCGCCACCGTGCCGTGGACCACTGACCGCCTGCTCAGCGCCCTGACCCGGGAGACCGAGACCACCAAGTGGCGTGACCCGACCGGCACCGTGGCGGTCGTCGAGGTCATCCTGCACGAGAATTGGATAGGCCACCTCGTCACCGATCTGGAGACGGCCACCGGTGCCCGGGTGGGGTTCCTGATCCGGTTCGGTACCGGGGTACTGCCCGAACCGAAGACCGTCCTCCAGGCCAGCGACCAGGTGTACATCGTCGCGGTGTCCGGCCGCGCCGCCGAAGCAGCGGCCATCGCCGCGCTGCCACCGAACGACGACGTGGACAGCGCAGGCACCGGGGAGCGGCACAGATGAGGGTCGCGGTCGCCGGAGCCGGCGCCGTCGGCCGGTCCATCGCCCGAGAGCTGATCGACAACGGCCACCGGGTGGCCCTGATCGACCGCAACCCGGAGCACATCGACGTCGACGGCATCGCCGCGGCGCAGTGGCACCTGGGCGACGCCTGCGAGCTGAGCCTGCTGGAGTCGATGCACCTGGAGGATTTCGACGTGGTGATCGCCGCCACCGGCGACGACAAGGCCAACGTGGTCGTTTCCCTGCTGGCAAAGACCGAGTTCACGGTGCCGCGGGTGGTGGCGCGCGTCAACGATCCCCGCAACGAATGGCTTTTCACCGACGCCTGGGGCGTGGACGTGGCGGTGTCCACCCCGCGGATGCTGGCCTCCCTTGTCGAGGAGGCGGTCGCGGTCGGCGATCTGGTTCGGCTGATGGAGTTCCGCAAAGGTCAAGCGAACCTGCTCGAGATCACCCTGCCCGACGACACGCCATGGGGCGGCAAGCCGGTGCGCAAGCTGGCGCTGCCGCGCGACGCCGCGCTGGTGACGATCCTGCGCGGCTCGCGGGTCATCGTGCCGCAGGACGACGAGCCGCTGGAGGGCGGCGACGAGTTGCTGCTCGTCGCAGTGGCCGAGGTCGAGGACGAACTGCGGAAACTGCTGCTATCGACCGGCTAAACCCACGCGGCCGGATCTACGAGGCGCCGGACGACCTTGACCGCGAAGTAGGTCACCAGCGCTGCCAGGGCGGTCAGCGGCCAACCCATCGCGATGCGGGCCACCGCCAGCCAGCCGG
>NZ_JBYCLE010000089.1:0-7940 GCF_057473765.1 Mycobacterium sp. TH-M106
TTTGCTGGGGTACCAGGACTCGAACCTAGAATGGCTGAACCAGAATCAGCTGTGTTGCCAATTACACCATACCCCATTGACCGGCTGAAACCGCTGGCCAGAGCGCCGGGTATGCGCTGCGGCCAACCACTTCGAGCCGACGTGCAGACTACCAAAGATCTCCGGTTCAATGCTTCATCGTGTTTCCCGGTTGCCCGAGCAAGCCCGCAGGCGCCCGAGGCTGCGATCGCGACCGAGCAACTCCATTGATTCGAACAGCGGCGGGCTGACCGTCGTGCCGGTCACGGCCACCCGGATCGGGCCGAACGCCTTGCGCGGTTTGAGTGCCAGCTTCTCCACCAGCGCTGCTTTGAGTGCGGCCTCGATAGAGTCGCCGGTCCAGTCCGCCACCCCCTGCAGCGCGGCGACAGCGGCGTCGAGGATCGGGGCGGCCTGCGGCCCCAGCTCCTTGGCCGCAGCGCGTGGATCGACCGCGTACTCGTCGTCGTTGAAAAACTTCAGCAGTCCCCATGCGTCGCCGAGCACGACAATGCGGGTCTGCACCAGCGCGGCGGCCGCCGCGAACGCCGCGTCGTCCAACCCGGTGCGGTGACCGTGCGCATCCAGGTAACCACGCAGCCGGTCGGTGAAATCAGCGGTGTCAAGCCGGCGGATGTGTTCGGCGTTGAGTGCGTCGGCCTTCTTCTGGTCGAAGCGGGCCGGGTTGGAGTTGACGTCGACGACGTCGAACGCCGCCACCATCTCGTCGACGCTGAACACATCACGGTCGTCGGCGATCGACCAGCCCAGCAGCGCCAGGTAATTCAACAGTCCCTCCCGGATGAAGCCGCGGTCGCGGTGGGCGAACAGATTCGATTGCGGATCCCGCTTGGACAGTTTCCTGGTTCCCTCCCCCAACACGATTGGCAGGTGGGCGAACTCAGGAATGCGCTCGGCTATCCCGATGCGGATCAGGGCCGCATACAATGCGATCTGGCGCGGCGTCGACGGCAACAGGTCTTCACCGCGAAGCACATGGCTGATCTTCATCAGCGCATCGTCGACAGGGTTGACCAACGTGTACAACGGATCTCCACTGGCGCGGGTCAATGCGAAGTCGGGAATAGTTCCGGCGGGAAACGTCGTCGGACCGCGCACCAGATCGTGCCAGCTGAGGTCGTCTTCCGGCATCCGCAGCCGCACCACGGGTTTACGGCCTTCGGCCAGGTAGGCTGCCCGTTGACCCTCCGTCAAGTCCCGGTCGAAGTTGTCATAACCCAGCTTGGGGTTGCGTCCGGCCGCGATGTGGCGGGCCTCGACCTCATCCGGTGTCGAGAAGGCCTGGTATGCCTCCCCGGCGGCCAGGAGCCGCGTCACGGCGTCGCGGTAGATGTCGGTGCGTTGCGACTGCCGGTACGGGCCGTAGGGTCCGCCCACCTCCGGCCCCTCGTCCCAGTCCAGATGCAACCACCGCAAGGCATCGAGCAACGCGAGATAGCTTTCCTCACTGTCACGTTCGGCGTCGGTGTCTTCCACCCGGAACACCAGGGCTCCGCCGGTGTGCCTGGCGTAGGCCCAGTTGAACAGCGCGGTGCGGATAAGGCCGACGTGCGGAGTGCCGGTCGGCGACGGGCAGAACCGGACTCGGACGGTGGAAATGGTGGCGGTCACGACTTTCCTTTGCGGATAACCGGGTTGGTCAGCGTGCCGATGCCTTCGATCGTGATGTCAACAGTGTCGTCGTCTTCGATGGGACCGACGCCGTCGGGGGTGCCGGTCAGGATCAGGTCGCCAGGCAGCAACGTCATCACCGCGGAAACCCACTCCACGATGGCGCCGATGTCGTGAATCATCATCGAGGTCCGACTCTGCTGTTTGACCACGCCGTTGACCTCGGTGCGCAGTTCCAGGTCGGCCGGGTCGATATCGGTGACGATCCACGGCCCGACCGGGCAGAACGTGTCGTGTCCCTTGGCTCGGGCCCACTGGCCGTCGGCCCGTTGTTGGTCACGAGCCGACACGTCGTTGCCGATGGTGTAGCCGAGGATGTTCTCCGCAGCCCGGGCAGCCGGCACGTCCTTGCACGGCCGGGAGATCACCACGGCTAACTCGCCTTCGTAGTGCACTGGCGACGCCTTGGCGGGCAGCATAATCGGCACGTTCGGTCCGATGATCGCGGTGTTGGGCTTGAGGAATATCACCGGGTCGACCGGGGCGGGTTCGCCCATCTCGGCGACGTGGGCGGCATAGTTCTTGCCGACGCCGATCACCTTGCTGGCTAGGATCGGCGCCAGCAGCCGCACGTCGGCCAGCGGCCAGGACCGGCCGGTGAACGTCGGTGCGCCGAAAGGGTGCTCGGCGATCTCACGGGCTGTCATCCGGGCGGGATCGCCTTCCAGGCAGACGAAGGCAACACCGTCCGGGCTGGCGATTCGGCCGATACGCATCCAAACCAGCCTAGTGGCGATCGCCAGCCCGGCGAAGCCGGGCGCAGCGGGTCGCCACCAACGACCCCGTGGCGATCGCCAGCCCGGCGAAGCCGGGCGCAGAGGGTCGCTGTGCAACCATGGGCGGGTGTCGACGGACTCGATCACCACCCCCGCGCGCTGGTCAATCGTGGTCATCGCGTTATCGGCGACACTGAGTTCCTTTGTCTTCGTCAACGGCGTCGCCTTCGTGATCCCGATGCTGGAGACCAAACGGGCGACCAACCTTGCCGTTGCCGGCCTGCTGGCTTCGACGCCCAGTTTCGGCATGGTGTTGACCCTGGTCGCCTGGGGAACCTTGCTTGACCGTGTTGGTGAACGGATCGTGCTCTCCGTCGGCTCGGCGCTGACCGCGGCAGCCACCTACGCCGCGGCGGCAATGCAGTCGCTAGTAGCGGTCGGCGCTTTTTTGTTCCTCGGCGGCATGGCCGCCGCAAGTGCCAACATCGCCAGCGGCCGACTGGTGACCGGTTGGTTCCCACCGCACCACCGCGGCCTGGCGATGGGGGTCCGTCAGACCGCGCAGCCGCTGGGAATCGCGTTGGGCGCTGCGGTCATCCCCGAACTGGCCGAACACGGGCTGTCGCGAGCGCTGATGTTTCCGGCTACGGTGTGCGCGGTGTCCGCGGTGGCTTGCGCCATCGGGATCACCGACCCGCCCCGGCTGCCGCGGACGAATGCCCCGAAGGCTCAACTGGCCAGCCCCTATCGTGGTTCGACGGTGCTGGTGCGCATCCACCTCGCGTCGGCACTGCTGATGATGCCGCAATGCGTCGTCGCGACGTTCATGCTGGTCTGGTTGATCGTCAACGGCCACTGGTCGATCGGCTCGGCGGGGGCGCTCGTGACCGCATCGCAGCTGCTCGGCGCGCTGGGCCGCATCATCGTCGGCCGCTGGTCGGATCGCGTCGGCACCCGGCTGCGGCCGATACGGACCCTGGCAGTCGCCGGCGCTGCGGCCATGCTGCTACTGGGGTTCGTCGACCGCACCCACTGGCCGCTGGCCGAGGCGATGATGGTTGTCGCGGCGGTGATCACCGTGCTTGACAACGGGCTGGCGTCCACCGCGGTGGCCGAGCGGGCCGGGCCGTATTGGAGCGGGCGGGCGCTGGGCACCCAAAACACCACCCAGCGACTTACCGCTGCGGTCGGTCCCCCGGTGTTCGGAGCACTGATCGCAGCCGCCGGCTACCCGCTGGCGTTTGCCGTGTGCGGGCTGTTCGCTCTGGCCGCTGTGCCGTTGGTACCGGTCAAAGCCGAACCGCACGGCCGGTCCGTCCTCGAGGCGTTGCGCACCTTGCGCGTGCCGCCTGGGCCGATGCCCGAGCAGACGGCCCCATTGGACTAACCTGTACGAGGGCGAGGCCTCCGGGATCGACCGCGGTCGCCTATGAAGCCGGGCCAACAGGATTCGGGTTGGCACCCCACCGGACGATCAATACACCTTTTATCAGCTGGCTTTCGGGCTGGTCGTGCGTCGCGTTGCCACTGACCTGAAGTCATTCACGATTGCGCCGCCCGGTGGTTGTTCGCTCCGCGCCGCGTGGCCGGCCGCGGCGACGCGGCCGCTGTGCACCCCCGGCGCGGGACCGATCAACAAGGTTCGACAGCACGATGATGCTCTCGGTACGTTCGATGTCGGCGCTGGTGCGGATCCGCTCCAGAGCGTCCTCCAGATGGCTCATGTCGCGGGCCAGCACTTGCAGGATGGCGTCGGCGGTGCCAGTTATCGTTGCGGCGCTGATGACTTCCGGGATGTCGATCCAGGCTTGCCGCAGCTCCTCGGGCGCGATCCTGCCGTGGCAATAGACCTGTACGTAGGCCTCGGTGTTCCACCCGACCGCATTACGGTCGATGACGGTGGTGAAACCTCGGATCACACCGGCGTCGCGCATCCGGTCGACGCGGCGCTTGACCGCCGGAGCGGATAGCTGCACCCGCTTGCCGATCTCGGCGAAGGTTGCCCGGGCATGCTGGGCAAGCTCGGCGAGAATCCGCTCGTCGATGGCGTCCAATCGGTTCATCTCGTTTCTCCCCGCACAACAGTCTGCCGTAATACGACGATTTACACAATATATTGTGCTACCAGACGCAATAGTTGAACGTTGATTGCTGCAAGAGCCTCCCGTATCGTCGAATTATGGTGATCTTTGCAAACCCGGCGACTGGCACCTCGGCGCTCGATGCAGCCGACACGCCCAACCGCACGGCGCGGATTCGGCACTACGTCATGACGGCGCCGAGGTTTTTCGCCGTCGACTACGCGATCAACCCGTGGATGAACCCCACTGTCCCGGTGGACCCCGATATCGCGATGGCGCAGTGGGACAATCTGCGTGACACCTACCGGAGCCTGGGACACGTCATCGACCTGGTCGATCCTGTCCCTGGGCTGGCTGATATGGCCTATGCCGCCAACGGTGGTCTGATAGTCGACGGCACGGCGGTTGTCGCACGGTTCAAATATCCGCAGCGCCAACGAGAGTCGATCGCCTACGCCGACTGGATGAGGTCGCATGGATACGCTCCCGTGCAGACCAGGCACGTCAACGAAGGTCAGGGAGACTTGCTGCCGGTAGGCGAAATGATCTTGGCCGGGTCGGGTTTTCGCACCGACACCCGGGCGCACGCCGAGATCGCCGAGATCGTCGGCCGGTCGGTCGTCAGCCTGCGTCTGGTCAACCCGCACTTCTACCACCTCGACACCGCACTGGCCGTGCTTGACGACACCACCATCGCCTACTACCCGCCGGCCTTTACCGAGTGTTCCCGCGCACGGCTGAAAACGCTTTTTCCCGAAGCGATCCTGGCCGACGGTGCCGATGCCTACGCCTTCGGGCTCAACACGGTCTCGGATGGTCGGCATGTGGTCCACCCAGCCGCGGCGGTCGGCTTGGCCGAGCAGCTAGCCCGGGCTGGCTTCGAACCGATAGGTGTGGAGATGTCCGAGCTCCACAAGGGCGGCGGATCAGCCAAATGTTGTACGATGGAAGTGTATTCGTGACCGTAGTAGACACCGTGACCGCCCGGTCGGAAACACTCACCGAATCGGTCATCACCCTCGAGGAGCGCCACGCCGCGCACAACTACTGCCCGCTGCCGGTGGTGGTCGCTAGCGCCGAGGGTTCGTGGATCACCGACGTCGACGGTTGTCGCTACCTGGACTGCCTGGCCGCCTATTCCGCGGTGAATTTCGGACACCGCAACCCCGAGATCACCGCCACCGCGCATGCACAACTCGATAGCGTGACGCTGGTCAGCCGCGCATTTCACGCCGAAGCGCTCGGCCGGTTCTGCGCAGCCCTGGCGCGGTTGTGCGGCAAAGACATGATCTTGCCGATGAACAGCGGTGCCGAAGCTGTGGAAAGCGGTCTCAAGGTCGCGCGCAAGTGGGGCACCGAGATCAAGGGCATTCCCGCCAACTGCGCAAACATCGTGGTCGCAGACAACAACTTTCATGGCCGGACCATCAGCATCGTCAGCTTCTCGTCCGACGAAACAGCGCGCCGGGGCTTCGGCCCGTTCACGCCCGGTTTTCGTTCGGTGCCGTTTGGTGACGCCGACGCGCTGGGCGATGCTATCGACGAAAACACCGTCGCGGTGCTGCTCGAACCCATACAGGGTGAGGCCGGTGTCATCGTGCCGCCCGAGCGGTATCTTCCTGCGGTGCGGGCAATCTGCACGGCCCGCAATGTGTTGATGATCGCCGACGAGATCCAGTCCGGCCTAGCCCGCACAGGCCGCACCTTCGCCTGTGATCACTGGGATGTCGTGCCCGATGTCTATCTGCTGGGCAAGGCGTTGGGCGGCGGAGTGGTGCCGCTGTCGGCTGTGGTCGCCGATCGCGACATCCTCAGCGTGCTGCGGCCCGGCGAGCACGGATCTACATTCGGCGGGAACCCGTTTGCATCGGCGATCGGCAGCACCGTGGTGTCGATGCTCTTCCGCGGCGAATTCCAGCAGCGCTCTGCGCAGCTCGGTGCGCAACTGCATGAGCAGCTGAGGACGTTGATCGGTCGTGGCGTGCTGGCGGTGCGCGGCCGTGGGTTGTGGGCCGGTGTCGACATCGACCCGGGCCTGGGCACCGCAAAACAGCTCAGCTTGCGACTCGCCGAGCGCGGCGTCCTGGTCAAAGACACGCAAGAGTCGACGTTGCGTTTCGCTCCTCCATTGGTGATCACCGCAGCGGAAATCGGCTGGGCTGTAGACCGATTTGCCGAGGCACTAGCCGAGATGGGGCGAACCAACATTTCAAAATACCCTTGTCGACCGGGGTCTGCGCCCCGAGTCTCGGCAGGATTGAGGACGTAGTCCCCGCCAGGAGCACCCGGTACCGTCGTCGCGGTGACCCCATCACCCCAATCACGCCAACCGCCTCGGATCGGCCTGCGTACCCCTACGGTGCCCGACGGCCCCGCTCTGTGGCGAATCGCCAAAGACAGCACCACCCTGGACGTCAATTCGCCCTACGCCTACCTGCTGTGGTGCCGGGATTTCGCCGACACGTCGGTGATCGCCGACGTCGAGGGTCGCCCCGCCGGCTTCGTCACCGGCTATCGCCGCCCCGACCGGCCGGACACCCTGATGGTGTGGCAGGTGGCGGTGGACGCCGTCCACCGCGGGGCCGGGATTGCTGGCCGCATGCTCGACCACCTGGTGCAGCGGATGCTGCCCGACAGCGTCGCCTTCCTGGAGACGTCGATCACGCCCGATAACGAAGCCAGTCAGCGGCTGTTCACCGCATTCGCTCACCGTTGGCACGCCGCTGTGGAGCAGTTCGAGCTGTTCGGCGCCGAACTTTTTCCGGAAGATCACCTGCCCGAACAATTGTTCCGGATCGGCCCGCTGCGGGTTGAAAACGCGAAGTGAGGGGGTTTATTCGACAGCGTGAGCGGACCAGGGCTTGAGCCGCCGTGGTGCTCTGCCCCGACAGCGATGGTTGAGATCGGCCACCGGTTCTCGGTAGAGTCGCTACCGCGCGATGTGAGCCCGGCGAAAAGCGCCGGGGTAACCGAGCGGGGTGGTAGGCCGAGCGAGATCGACACAAAGCATGCAGCGTCGCATGCCGGTCGAAGAGCTTTACTGCGTGGCAGATTCTGGCCGACCCCGGCAGTGCTGCCGCCGCCGGTAAGCGTCCAAGCAGGCTCGGCCTGTCGTTTCGTTCCGTTGTGTGGATAACGGACGAACGGAGGAACATGACTTTTTCGACGACCATTTTTGACACCCTCGAATCCGAGGTACGCAGTTATTGCCGATCGTGGCCGGTGACGTTTGACCGCGCTGCCGGCGTCCACATGTGGGACACCGACGGCCGACAATACCTGGACTTTTTCGCCGGCGCCGGCGCGCTCAACTACGGCCACAACCACCCAGAACTCAAGCGGGCGCTGCTGGACTACCTCAGTTCGGACCGGGTGGTGCACAGCCTGGACATGCACACCGTCGCCAAAGCCGAGTTCCTGGAACGGTTCAACG
>NZ_JBYCLE010000090.1:0-1449 GCF_057473765.1 Mycobacterium sp. TH-M106
ACACCTCCGGTGCGCTTTTCGCACAACTTCGGGACCGGCTCAACGGCGCGCTGCTGGGTGTGCCGCGCCGATCTTGTGCAAGACCACGTCGCCGACGTCGCGCACCGTCTCAACTGGGGGCGAGTACCCGATCCGCCAGCGCTCCCATCACCGGGGCCAGCAGGCGGGAGTAGACGAGCGACACGTGGTGTCTGTCGGTGTAGATCAGGGTGTTGCCGACGATGACCGGGCAGCGGTCAGCGGTGCAGAACAGCTCGGTGAGGTCGGCGTAGTATCCGCCGCCGGCTTTGGTGGCGGCGGACTCGGCCGCGATGCCGGTTTGGTTCACCGCTGTCGACCTAGATGGCGAGCAGACACTCACGTCATCGAGGTGGAGCGACACGCAATCCGGGACGACGGACTGCGGATCCGGTATCGGCCCGAGGACCAGCACATGGGCACCAATACTGCGCAGCTGCTGCACTTGACGGGTCAGGCTGGCGATCCACTCCGGATCGTAGGACGTTAAACCTGAGGTAATGCCGTAATGGGCGCCGTATCGGCGCATCATGTCGAGTACGACCAGCCGCGGGTGCTCAGCCTGCAACCGGGCGAGGATCTGAGCTCGCCACTGCTCGCACTCCGTGTACTGCCTGCCGAAGAGACGGAGCGAGATGGGCAAATCCATCCAGGGGCATAAGCCCTTGGTCATAGTCTCCAGCCGCCAGTGCCGCTGCGCGGCGACCTGCTCAAACGCCGGCTCCCACATCGTGGCATTCGAATCGCCGACCAGGGCTACCGTCGTCGACGAAGCGGTATCGCCCGTCGCGCACTCCGGCTGCCCGCGCTCGACGAAATTACGTAGGCACCCACCGAGAGCAAGGGTCTTCAGCTCGGCTGTCGCGTCGACAAGCGGCGGGTTCAGGTTCGAGGGAACGGCTTTGAGGTCGGCCGAGGCCGCAATCGCAGTCTGCACCTGCGCGAACGCCTGGCCCACCGCCACGTCATACGCAGCGATGCCGGAGCCCGCGGGGGAACGCGCCGCAGCGAAGGTCAGCGCGGGCGCTGCTGGGCCACGGCCGACTGGAGTGGGTATCAGGACCAGCAGCGTCACGCCCACACACACCGGCAGCGCGGTGGCCGCACCACCAAGAGCGAGACTGCGGCCTGCCGACCGGCGAATGGGAGCGGCGAATCGCAGGGGATTCTCGACGAAACGAAGGGTGAGCACAGCCAGCCCAAGGGAAAACAAGATCGCTATCAGCGACCGCGCTAGGGATGGGCCGGTCGCGGAGGCAGGCGCCACCAGCAGCACCGGCCAGTGCCACAGATACCACGAGTAGGACACCCGGCCGATCGCCCGCATCGGCCGCACTGCCAGCACCCGGCCGCATCCCTGCGACGGTGCGGCACAGCCGGCACCGATCACCAGCACCGCACCCAGCACGGGCAACAGCGCGGCGATACCGG
>NZ_JBYCLE010000091.1:0-2957 GCF_057473765.1 Mycobacterium sp. TH-M106
CACTGGCGGTGACGTTCCTGTTCACGGCTTGGAGCACGGTGGACATGATCGTCGCCGCCAAGCTCGTCTTCGTCATCATCTGGATGGGTGCGGCCACCTCGAAACTCAACCGGCACTTCCCGTTCGTCATCTCGACGATGATGTCCAACAACCCGCTGGTGCGGCCCCGCTCGATCAAACGCCGCTTCTTCAAGCGCTTCCCCGACGACCTGCGGCCCGGCTGGCCATCGACGGCACTGGCTCATTTTTCCACGCTCGTCGAGATGTTCACTCCGCTGGTGCTGTTCTGCTGCCACGGCGGCCGGCCGACCGCGATCGCCGCGTTCGTCATGGTCTGCTTTCATCTGGGCATCCTGCTGGCGATCCCGATGGGGGTCCCGCTGGAGTGGAACGTGTTCATGATTTTCGGTGTGCTGTCGTTATTCGTCGCACACGCCGACGTCGGGCTCAGCGACGTGAGCCGGCCGGTGCCGGTGGCGATCCTGTTCGCCGGCAGTGCGGGCACTGTCGTGCTCGGCAACCTCTTCCCGCGCAAGGTCTCGTTTCTGGCGGGCATGCGCTACTACGCCGGCAATTGGGACACGACGCTCTGGTGCGTCACACCGTCCGCGGCGGAGAAGATCAGTCGCGGCATCGTGGCGATCGCCAGCATGCCAGAGGCGCAGTTGGAGCGCTTCTACGGCAGCAAACAGGCCGCGCAGATCCCGATCTACATGGGGTATGCGTTCCGCGGGTTCAACACTCACGGCCGGGCGCTGTTCACGCTGGCGCATCGGGCGATGGCGGGTCAGAACGAGGACGACTACACACTCACTGACGGTGAGCGGATCTGTTCCACCGCGCTCGGCTGGAACTTCGGCGACGGCCACATGTCAAGCGAACAGCTGATCGCCGCCCTGCAGCAGCGCTGCCGCTTCGAACCCGGGGAGGTGCGGGTGGTGGTGCTCGACGCGCAGCCGATCCACCGCCAAACCCAGGCCTACCGGCTGGTTGACGCCGCGAGCGGCGAGTTCGAGCGCGGTTACGTCCGGGTGGCCGACATGGTGATCCGCCAGCCGTGGGATGACGATCTGCCGGTGTGTGTCGAGTCCTAAGCGCCGAGCGTGAAGCCATTGTGAAATCTCGGCGATTTTTTCGCAGCAGTTTCACTCTCGGCGAGTGGCCAGACGGCTTTTGACGGCCTTAGACGGCTTTAGACGGCTGCGGCCCGGACCTCCTTGGCGGCGGCCACCAGGTGCTGCAGCGACGCCGTCACCTGGTCGGTGGTGCGGGTTTTCAGGCCGCAGTCCGGGTTCACCCATAACCGCTGCGCCGGAACGGCCTGCAGCGCTTCCCGCAGCGACGTGGTCATCTCGGCGGTGCTGGGGATGCGCGGCGAGTGGATGTCGTAGACACCCGGCCCGACGCTGTTGGCGAATCCGATCGCGTTAAGGTCGTCGAGCACCTCCATGTGCGAGCGGGCCGCCTCGATCGAGGTGACGTCGGCGTCCAGGTCGGCGATCGCCCCGATCACCTCGCCGAACTCCGAGTAGCACAGGTGGGTGTGGATCTGGGTGGAGTCGGCAACCCCGGAGGTGGCCAGCCGGAACGCGCCGACCGCCCAGCGCAGGTAGGCGTCCTGGTCGGCCTTGCGCAGCGGCAACAGCTCACGCAGCGCCGGCTCGTCGACCTGGATCACCGCGATCCCGGCCTTCTCCAGGTCCACCGTTTCGTCGCGGATGGCCAGCGCCACCTGGTTGGCGGTGTCGGCCAGTGGCTGGTCGTCACGGACGAACGACCAGGCCAGGATCGTCACCGGGCCGGTCAGCATGCCCTTGACCGGCTTGTCGGTCAGCGACTGGGCGTAGGTGGCCCAGTCCACCGTCATCGGGTGCGGGCGGGTGACGTCGCCGAAAAGGACCGGCGGGCGCACGCACCGGCTGCCGTAGGACTGCACCCAGCCGTTGGCGGTGGCGAAGAAGCCGTCCAGCTGCTCGGCGAAGTACTGCACCATGTCGTTGCGTTCCGGCTCACCGTGCACCAGCACGTCCAGCCCGAGCTGCTCCTGCAGCTTGATCACGTCGGCGATCTCGGCCTGCATCCGTCGGGTGTATTCGGCGTGGTCGATCTCGCCGGCCGTCAGCGCCGCGCGGGCCTTGCGGATCTCGGTGGTCTGCGGGAACGAACCGATGGTGGTCGTGGGCAGCGCTGGCAGGTGCAGCCGCGCATCCTGGGCGCTGCGGCGAGCCTCGGCCGGGCCGCGGCGGGTACCCGCGGCGGTGATGGTGGCGATCCGGCCGCGGACGTCAGCGTTGTTGAGCCGCGGGTCGGACTTGCGGGACGCGACCGCGGCGTCGGACGCCGCGATCTGGTCGGCCACCGCGTCGCGACCGTCGTGCAGGGCCCGGGCTAATGCGGCGACCTCGGCTACCTTCTCGGCGCCGAACGCCAGCCAGCTGCGCAGATTGTCGTCCAGCCCCGGGTCCGTCTCCAGAGCCAGCGAATACGGCACATGCAGGGTCGAGCACGAGGTTGAAACGGCCAGGGTGGCCACCTTGTCGCGCAGCGCCTCCAGTTTGGACAGCGCGGCATCCAGGTCGGTGCGCCAGATGTTACGGCCGTCGACGATGCCGGCTACCACGGTCTTGCTGGCCAGCTCCGGTATCGCGATGGTGCTGGACCCGTAGACCAGGTCGACACCGATCGCCTCGACCGGGGTGCGCGCCAGCGCGGGCAAAGCGGCACCCGGGTCGCCGAAGTAGGTGGCGACGTGGATGGCGGGCCGGTTGGCCACCCCACCTAGCCGGGAATAGACCTGCTCGGCGAGCGCCGGTGCGTCCCCGGAGATGTCGGTCACCAGCACCGGCTCGTCGATCTGCACCCAGGTCGCGCCGGCGTCGGCCAGCCGGGACAGCAGCTCGGCGTAGACGTCCACCAGCTCGTCGAGCCGGAAGATCGGCGCGGGCGCGCCGTCGACG
>NZ_JBYCLE010000092.1:0-1807 GCF_057473765.1 Mycobacterium sp. TH-M106
TGGTTCGCCGACTTCGCCCCGCCAGACACCTTGGCAGAGTTCGGGGAATCGGTCATCAAGGTTTTTTCGCCGCAGCCCGCCGCCGGGCTTCGGCCGGCACCACCGGGGGCCGGGCGAACGGGCCCCGCTGCACCGCGTTGAGCCGGATCTCCGGCAGGTCGACCGACGGGTCGAGGGTGTCCAGCCACGCGACGGTATCGGCGACATCCGACACGGCGATCGCATACATCTCAAAGGGAACGTCGGTCAGCATCTCGGTCTCCACCGGGCCCGGGGTGACGACGTGGACACTGATACCGTCCCGGTCGACCTCAGCCGCCAGTGCGCGGGCAAACGCGTTCATCCCGGCTTTGGTTGCCGAATAGGCGGTGCGGGCCGGCATCGGCTCGTGCGCGGCCGAGGAAGAGATGAACACCAACCGCGAGCCGGGTCGCATCCGGGGCAACACCGCAGCGGTCACGACGAAACAGGAGTCGAGGTTGGCCGCCATGATCTCGCGCCATTGGTCGAATGTCTGCTTGCGCGCGTAAGTTCCGCCCAGCACCCCGGCGGCGTGCACCACCAGGTCGATCGTCTCCAGCGGGCGGATCGCGGCGGCGAATCCGACGGGGTCGGACGCGTCGGCCGCGATGTGGCGGGCGCCGATCTCGGCGGCGGCGGCCCGCAGCGGGCCCGCGCGGCGCGCGGCCAGCACGACGTCGTAGCCGAGCTCACCCAGTCTGCGCCCGCACGCCTTGCCGATCCCGCCGCTGCCGCCGGTGATGAGGGCTGTCTTCATCGAAGGTCACGGCTGCCGGCTGTTGCGCGGCCGCGACAGGGCCTGCGGTGACAACGCATAGATCCGCCGGTCAGAACGATCGGAGAGCACATAGGTCTGGGTGTCGGCGACATGACGTGCCGCGATGCGACGCGCCCGCTCGACGTCGCCGGCTTCGATCATCTCGGTCAGCTTGACATGCGTGCCGAGCACGGCGCGACGTTTTGTCGCCGACGGATAGGTGCCCCGCGCCGCACTCTCCTCGGCCCACTGCCGTTCATGGCTGGTCCACAGCGTCTCCAGGCTGCCCACCACCGCTATCACGGTGTGGTTGCCGCACCCGTGGACGATCCGATCATGGAATCGGCGGCCGATTTCGGTGAACTGCTCGCCGTCGTCAAGCTGCGCGGCCATCGCCTGGTTGATCTGCTTCAGCTCGGGTACCACGGTGTCGGCGCGGTCCGGCCGTCCCGCGGCCAGCGCCGCGCAGACCGGTTCCAGCTCCCGCAGCGCCGCACCCAGATCCGCCAACCCCACGTACTCGCTCTGCAGCAGCAGACCGAGCATGTAGGCGGCGCTGGTCTTCGCCGGTGCGTGCACGACGGCGCCGCCGCGGTTGCCGCGCCGCACCGACACCAGCCCCTCGGTCTCCAGAATCCGCAGCGCCTCACGCAGCGACACCAGGCTGACGTTGAACTGCGATACCAGCACCTCCTGGCGCGGCAACAGGTCACCGTCGGCCAGCTCGCCGTCGATGATCTGGCGCCGCAACTCGTCCGCGACGATCTCGGCGATTCTCGGTGCCGACAGCCGGCGTCGAGCCTCCGGCCCAATCCCCAACGTGGTCATCGGAATCCCGCAGCGAAACAATCGGCGAGAGTGCACGGCCGCTGCGCCCGCCACTCGACTGACTTAGTTATTTTAACAGTGATGCCATAATAGTCCGATGCAATCCAGCGACGGATCGCAGTGCCGACCGACGCCGCTGGATTCGCTGCGGGTCGTCGAGATCAGCGACCGGATAGCGGGCAGCTACTGCGGCAAGCTGCT
>NZ_JBYCLE010000093.1:0-1878 GCF_057473765.1 Mycobacterium sp. TH-M106
AACGCCATGAAGAGGGTATCGCCCTGGCATCGCGTCTCATGCGCGCAACCGTCAAGTGCGGCGGGGACATCATCGCCGCCTTGGGCGAGCTGAACGCTTGGGTCGCTCTGCTCTCCACGGACGAGCAGCACCAGTGCGCCGAAGAGATCGAGTCCCTGCTGTGGAGCGCGGCCGAACTCGGCGAGTACCGCCGTCTTTTGGACAGCTTCCATTCCTGGCAGGCCACCGCGCAGGCGTACGCCGCCGGCATGCCCCGCAATGACAACGACCTCACCTGGCTGTCCGACCTTACGGTGGTCGCGCGCCCTTAACTGATTCGTGCCCAAGCGCCAACAGCCGGTTCCCCGGCCGCTCAAAAGGGTTGAATACGAGCTGCGCTATACGACGCGGGAAGCGGAGAAAGGGTGGACGGATCTGCTCGCCACCGCCCGTAACGCCGCTGTGGAAGCCTGGGACTTCCTCACCAAAACGCCGCTGGACCGCTGCGACCGCTGCCAGCCGCTCAGAGGAGACTTGGCCACAGTGACGGTCCAAGGTGTGACGCTCGGCCGGTGGCAGTACGAGGTCACCGGTGGGGGCCGCATCTGGTACGCGGTGGGCGGGGCCACCGACAAGCGCACCGCGGGAACCGTGTTCCTGGTGCGCGTCGCGACAGGTCACCCGAACGAGACCGCCAAACAGTTCCGGTAGCAACGCGGGCATGGCCGGCCCGGCCACGTCCGGCGAATATGCTCGGGTCAACGCCGCCCGGTCACACCGGCGGTAACGGCGGCGAGGCCGATGTCTATGCGACAACCGGCGAAAACAAGGACGACACGACGGTTATCGGTACGCCCGGTGCGAATAACTCGTAGAGCAGGGAGCACGGCCCCGGCCGTGGCCGCCTTGGCTGCCGCAGGATTCTAGGATGCGCTCAAGGGCGAAACCGTCGACTTCCGGTCGGCGATCGGCCATATCATGTCGATATGACCGCCGCGCGAGACTCGCTGCACCATCTGGTCGACCACCTGTCTGACGATCAGGTGCCCGACGCGGTGCGCGCGTTGAAGAACCTGACGGCTGCGTCGACCGCTGCATCGTGGCCACCACCGTGGTTCGGTTCGATCACTTCCGGTCGTTCAGGCGCGACGGCGGTTCACGAACTGAGGCCCAATTCCTGAATTCGCTGGCGGACGGTACATTCCGGACTGTCGAGCTCACCGACGACGACTATCGCCGGACCGCCGAACTGGTGCTGACCTACGCCAACCTTCCGCTGGGCACGACGGACGCGACCGTAGTGGCAGCCTGCGAGCGGCTCGGTGTCACGGAAGTCGCAACGCTTGATCGCCGCCATTTCACCGTCGTTCGCCCACGCCATGTCGACGCCCTGACGCTGCTGCCTGAATGAGACCCCGGACGCGGACACTCGAAGCGGTGCCGCCTAGATAAAGGCCCTGACCTGGTGTTTCAGGTCAGGGCCCGTCTCGGTGGAGCTGCCGGGAATCGAACCCGGGTCCTACGGCGTACCCTCAAGGCTTCTCCGTGCGCAGTTCGCTCTGCCTCTGCTCGGATCTCCCGGTCACGCGAACCAGCCGAGATGACGATCCCAGTCGCTGTTGGTGTCCCGATGCGCCCCGCGACCGAGCGCATCGGTGGATCCCTCTAGCTGATGCCAGGGTCCGGGTCGAGGGCCTTCCCGGTCTGACAGGCCCGCCGTCGCTTAGGCAGCGAGGGCGAAGTCGCTCTGGCGAGCGATCTTGGCCGGAGTAAGTGCAACTTTGGCGCTTACTTGGTTACAGCGACGCTTACGGTGGTCTCCTGCCTGCACCGGCACGCTTCCCTTGATTCGACGCGCGAAGTCGAAACCGTTCAGCCCCTTTCGTGTTTTTCTGGGAG
>NZ_JBYCLE010000094.1:0-11053 GCF_057473765.1 Mycobacterium sp. TH-M106
GGTCCAGCGTCATCGCGACCAGGCCGCCGATCATCGCGCCGGCGCCGCGGCCGGTGACCCGCGACGCCCACCGCGCGCCCGCCCCAGCGGCCAGGGCCAGGCGTCCGCGGGCGGTGATCACCCGCGCAGTTTAAGTTCACGACACGACAACCCGGCGACCGGCCTTTGTCGTCGACGCGTGCCATCCTCGGTGCATGAGTTGCGCAGCCTGGGGCCGGCCGACCGGAGAGCCCGGCCCGGGTTGGGCGGTCCTCGACGTCGAAACCTCGGGTTTCCGCCCAGGCCATGCCCGCATCCTCAGCGTCGCGGTGTTGGCGCTCGACCCGGACGGCCGAGTGGAGGAATCGGTCGTCAGCCTGGTCAACCCGGGGGTCGACCCCGGGCCCACCCATGTGCACGGGCTGACCGCGGCCATGCTGGCGGGGCAGCCGACGTTCACCGACATCGTCGACGACGTGATCGCGCTGCTGAAAGGGCGCACGCTGGTTGCGCACAACGTCGCTTTCGATTACGCCTTCCTCACCGCCGAAGCAGAGATCGCCGAGGCCGAGGTGCCCGTCGACGCCGTGATGTGCACCGTGGAGCTGGCCCGGCGGCTCGATCTGGGCCTAGACAACCTACGGCTGGAAACCCTCGCCGCACATTGGGGCGTAACCCAGACCCGGCCGCATGACGCGCTCGACGACGCACAGGTGCTGGCCCGCGTGCTGACGGCGGCGCTGCAGCGAGCCGAAGAACGCGGCGTCTGGCTGCCGGTGCGGCCGGTGACCCGGCACCGGTGGCCCAACGGCCGGGTCACCCACGACCAGCTGCGACCGCTGAAGTCGCTGGCCTCGCGGATGCCGTGCCGCTACGCCAACCCGGGTCGCTACGTCTGCGGCCGGCCGCTGGTGCAGGGCATGCGGGTGGCACTGTCGGCCGAGTGCACCCGCACCCACGAGGAATTGGTCGAGCGCATCCTGCACGCCGGGTTGGCCTACACCGACGCCGTCGACGCCGACACCTCGCTAGTGATCTGCAACGAGCCCCGGCCGCTACAGGGCAAGGGCTACCTGGCCCAAGAACTCGGCGTGCCGACGGTGTCCGACGCGGCCTTCATGGACTGCGTCGACACGGTGGCCGCCGGCGTCGACGTCGATCACTTCGTCGACGAGGGCGTGCCCGGCGAGCAGTTCGCCCTGTTCTGACGCCCCAGCCCACTTAGCTCAGCGCTTTGGCCTTGAGCGTGTCGAACTCGCTCTGGCTGATAGAGCCGGCGTCGAGTAGCTGCTTGGCGTCGGCGATCTCCTGGGCGGGCGACCGGCCGGCGGCCTGCCGGATGTAGGCGTCGGCCTCCTTCTTGGCGGTGGCGGCCGACTCGCGGGCCCGCTGCGCCATGCCGTCGCCGCGGGCGACCAGGTACACCAGCGCCGTCAGCAGCGGGAACAGGAACAAAAACAGCACCCAGCCGGCTTTGGCCCAGCCTGACGTCGTGTGGTCCCGCCAGAACAGGTCGATGATGATGTAGACCAAGATGAACAGGTACGCGATGAACGCGAACACCACCAGTGAGTACCAGATCAGCCCCCACAACGCGTCCCAGTCGAAATGCATGCGTGAACTCCCTTTCGGTCGGCTTACCGTTCGGGTCAGGCTAACCGCGCCGCCCGGTTGACGGAAGAGACCACCGCGCGAAGTGATGCAGTCGTGATCGACGTCGCGATGCCCACACCCCACACCGTGTGTCCACCGACCTCTGCCTCGACGTAGGCCGCGGCCTGTGCCGCCTCGCCGGTGGACATGGCGTGCTCGAAGTAGTCCAGCACGTGGACGTGGACGCCGATGTGGCTCAGCGCGTCGACGAACGCGGCCAGCGGGCCGTTGCCCACACCGGTGATCTCGGTCTCCACGCCGTCGCGCTTGACGACGGCCTCGATCCGGTCGGTGCCGCCATCGGCCTCGGAGGCGACAACCCGCTGCCGCATCCGCTCCAGTGGCCGCACCGGGTTCAGGTACTCCTCGGCGAAGGCGTCCCACATCTCCTTGGGGCCGACCTCGCGGCCCTCCCCGCCGTCACTTGCCGGGCCCTCTGCGATCTTCTGGATCACCTTGGAGAATTCGATCTGCAGCCGCCGCGGCAGCACCAGCCCGTGGTCGGTCTTCATGATGTAGGCCACCCCGCCCTTGCCGGACTGTGAGTTGACCCGGATCACCGCTTCATAGGTGCGGCCGACGTCGCGCGGGTCGATCGGCAGATACGGCACCTGCCAGAGCATGTCGTCCACATCGCAATCGGCGGCGTGGGCGTCGCGCTTCATCTGATCCAAGCCCTTGTTGATGGCGTCTTGGTGACTGCCGGAGAACGCGGCGTAGACCAGGTCGCCGCCGTAGGGGTGCCGTTCGGACACCGACAGCTGATTGCAGTACTCGACGGTGCGACGGACCTCGTCGATGTCGGAGAAGTCGATCTGCGGGTCCACGCCCCGGGAGAACAGATTCAGGCCCAGCGTCACCAGGCAGACGTTGCCGGTGCGCTCGCCGTTGCCGAACAGGCAGCCCTCGATGCGGTCCGCCCCGGCCTGATAACCCAGCTCCGCCGCGGCGACCGCGGTGCCGCGGTCGTTGTGCGGGTGCAGCGAAAGAACAATTGACTCACGGCGATTGAGGTTGCGGCTCATCCACTCGATCGAGTCGGCGTAGACGTTGGGGGTGGCCATCTCGACGGTTGCCGGCAGGTTGACGATCAGCGGGTTGTCCGGCGTCGGCTCGATGACGTCGCCGACGGCGTCGCAGACCTCCTTGGCGTACTCCAGCTCGGTGCCGGTGTAGGACTCCGGCGTGTATTCGAACCGCCACCGGGTGCCGGGCTGTTTGGCGGCCTCTGCCAGGCATTTTCGCGCGCCGGCGACCGCGATCTCGCGCACCGCGGGCCGGTCGGCGTGAAACACCAGCTGGCGCTGCAGGATCGACGTCGAGTTGTAGAAGTGCACAATCGCCTTCGGCGCGCCCGCACAGGCTTCGAAGGTGCGCTCGATCAGCTCGTCGCGGCACTGGGTGAGCACCTGGATGGTGACGTCGTCGGGGATCGCGCCGTCCTCGATGATCTTGCGGACGAAGTCGAAGTCGGTCTGGCTGGCCGACGGGAAACCGACCTCGATCTCCTTGTAGCCCATCGCCACCAGCAGATCGAACATCCGCTGCTTGCGGGCCGGGCTCATCGGGTCGATCAGCGCTTGGTTGCCGTCGCGCAGGTCGACCGGACACCACAGCGGTGCCCGGTCGATGACGCGGTCCGGCCAGCGGCGGTCGGGCAGGCGGACCGGCTCGACCTCGTCGGCGAAGCTGCGGTACCGGTTGACCGGCATCGACGACCCGCGTTGCGGGTTCCACCCGGGCTGGCCAGGGTTGGGCGGGCCCGACGGCTTGGTGGCCCTCCGGGCGGACGTGAACGAGTCGGGTGATGGTCGGGAAAAAGTAGTCACGATGATTGCTCCGGGTTGTCGGATGGACCTCAGACCGGCTCGTCGCGAACACCCGCGACGGGAAGCCGGTCTGGATCAGACCCCGTCGCGGCGTCCGAGGAGGAGCACCCGCTGCACGTCGTGCACTCTACCGCGTCGGGGTAGGCGTCGCATAGCCCGGCCCGTGCGGAGCCGGCCACGGCTCAACGCCGCTTAACGGCCGAGGTGGTCGAGTGTCGGCGGCGCCACGACACGGTCGAGGGTTGTGCCGATTCACGTCCGGTGGGAGCGGGGTCGCGGACCTGCGGTGAGCGCGCGTCGGCCGGTTGCATTGTGTGCCTATCAGGCACACAATGAGGTGTTATGGCTACGAAGACGGAGCGTTTCGCGGTGCGCCTGACCCCTGAGCAGGCCGCGCTGATTCGTCGCGCTGCCGAGGCGGAGGGGACCGACCTGACCAATTTCACGGTCACGGCGACGCTGGCGCATGCCCGCGACGTATTGGCCGATCGTCGGCTGTTTGCGATTGATGCTGCGGCGTGGGCGGAGTTCCTGGCCGTGCTGGACCGGCCGGTGTCGCATAAGCCGCGGCTCGAGAAGCTGTTCGCCGAGCCGTCTATGTTCGACGAGGCGTGAGCGGCTACAGCTCGCCGCGGCCGATCAGCGACGACGATGACCTGGCGACGTTCGACAGTGGTGAGCCCAGCTTGGATGAGTACCTGCGTACGCGAGCCTTGGCCAACCACGCCGCTGGGGCGTCACGCTGTTTTGTGACGTGCCGGGGTGACCGTGTGGTGGGGTTCTATGCGTTGGCCTCGGCGGGGGTGGAACACCACGCGGTGCCGGGCCGGGTTCGACGTAACATGCCCAATCCGGTTCCGGTGATCCTGTTGTCACGGTTGGCGATTGACCGCAAAGAGCAGGGCAAGGGTCTGGGGTCGCACTTGCTGCGGGATGCGATTACGCGGTGTGTGCAGGTGGCTGACGTGATCGGGGTTCGGGCGATCCTCGTTCATGCGTTGCATGACCAGGCCCGCGCGTTCTACCTGCATTTCGACTCCGCGCCGTCCCCGACGGATCCGCTGCATCTGCTGCTGCTGATCAAGGATGCCCGCGTGCTCATCGAGCCGTGACGCCGGTCAACAGTCTCGTCACCGATCATGGCTCGCACGAACAGTTACATCGCTTCGCCGAGAGCTTCTGCGGATCGTAGTTCCGCTGACGCCCGCGCAGATACCGGTGTGTCGCCACCAGGTACAGCAACCGCCTGCAACGGGTGGTGACGGGAGATCATCGAGTTGGCCATCGCAGCTGCTGGTGATACTGCGGGTTGGGCGGTGACGTCCCCGGTCGCATAGCCGGGTCAGTCGGTCAGCTTCCCGAACCGCTGCTGTGCGGCCTGCCGGGTGGTGCCGAGAGCTACCGCGATAGCGGTCCACGAGTCTCCCGCGTCGCGGGCCTGCCGGACGGCCCCGATCAGCTCGGTGTCGGCCTGTCGAACAGCTTCGACCGCTGCGACGATACGTCGGAACGGTCCCGCGTCGCGGGCGGGGTGGGTGGCTGGACTCACCTGGTCGAGCCCGGTGTTGTCGTGGATGACAGTCATGGGGTTCACCTCATTTCAAGTAGTCGTAGTGCGCGGGGTACAGGTCATCGGCGTGGATGATGCGGTCGGGGTCCTCCGCAGGAACCGCGACCAGCCCCAGCAGTGAGCCGTTCCGCGCGGGTCCGATGATGAGCAGTCGTTCCTCCCCGTGGTACTCGTAGGGCACGATCCGCAGTGCGTTGCGGAAGGCATGTTCGATGTCCTCCTTGGACTTCCCATGCTTGTAGGCGCTGGGCCGTAGTTCCACCTGTCAAGTCTCCTTGCAGTACGCTGGGCTGTCAAGTCTCCTTGCGCCGTCCAGTTCCACTGCTACGCCGTTGCAAGTGAGTGATCTTTAGTGATCATGCGACTTGCACCCCGTCTCGGGGTTGTTCGGCAGCCGTGCGGTTGCCTCCCTTCCGCGCTTCACAGCCACCTGCCGGGCGAGGCCCGGTCTTACGGTCGGCTCCACGCTTGACGGCGGCCCCAACTGGGCCGACGACGCTAATGGTGTCCTCGTAGCGTGCGAGGTTGATCGCGGCGTTGTCATCACGTTGGTGGACTGCCGAGCAGCTGCCGCATTGCCACTTTTCGTCCCACCCGATGTCTTGCACATGCCCGCAGCCATGGCAGGTTTTCGACGAAGGGAACCAGCGGTCGGCGACCACCAGTTGCGACCCGTACCAGCGGCTCTTGTAGGACAGGTGCCGGCGCGGTGTGCCCAAGGCGGCATCGGAGAGGCCGCGCCGCCGGGCGCGTGCCCCCGGTAGCCCTTTTTGCCGCAGCATCCCCGCCGCGTCCAATCCCTCGACGACGATGCGGCCGTGGGTTTTAGCCAGCCTCGTAGTCAGGACGTGCAGGTGATGGGTGCGGACATCGTTGACCCGGCGGTGCAGCCGGGACAGTTCGGTGGTGCGCTCACGGTATTGTCGTGAGCCTTTCACACAGCGCGACCGGGCACGGGAAACGTGCCGCAACTCGCGCAGCGCGGCATCGAGCGGGCGCGGATTCGGCGCCCGTTCGATGACATTCCCGGCGGCGTCGGCGACGGTGGCCAGACGCCGGACCCCGACATCGACACCCACCGGCGAATCGGGTAGCGCAACGCCGGGCTGCTGGGGGCGGCGCACCAGCACCCGCACGGTGGCGTCGATCCGGGTGCCGTTGCGGCGCACGCTCATCGCCAGCACCCGCGCCCGGCCTGTGGAGATCATCCGCTCAATGCGGCGGGTGTTCTCGTGAGTGCGGACACGGCCGATGACCGGCAGCGTGAGGTGGCGGCGGTCGGGTTCGACTCGCATCGCGCCGGTGGTGAAACACACCCGGTCAGCGTCGCGGCCCTTCTTCTTAAACCGCGGGAACCCGACGCGTTTCCCGGCACGCTTACCAGCGCGGGAGGTCTGCCAGTTCCAGTAGGCGTCCACCGCGCCGCGGATGCCGTCGGCGTAAGCCTCCTTCGAGCATTCCGGCCACCACACCTGCCCGGTCTCGGCGTTGACGCAAACCTCGTCTTTGACGGTGTTCCAGCGTTTGCGCAGCACCGCAAGCGACGGTTTGGCCGTCACGACGCCGGTCTCACGCCACGCTTGGATATCGGCTTTCAGCTGCGCGACGGTCCAGTTGTAGGCCTTGCGCCGGGCGCCGAAATGCCTGGCCAACACGCGAGCCTGATCTTCGGTTGGGTCCAACGTGAACCGGAACGCCTGCGCACACCAGCCGTCGGGAACCTCGAACCGCGCCATCTCAGGCCGCCTCCGCGTCATCGGCTGCAGCAGCAGCCACGGCACGGCGAGCACGGTTGGCCGCCGCGCGTTTGCCATAAAGCCGAGCGCACATCGAGGTCAGAATCTCTGTCATATCCCGCACTAGGTCATCGTCAACCTCGGCCGAGTCGACCACCACCAGCGCACGGCCCTGCGCGGCGAGTGCGGCTTCGACGTACTCAGAGCCGAACCGGCAGAACCGATCGCGATGCTCCACCACGATCCGCGTCACCGCCGGATCGCGTAACAGAGCAAGAAACTTGCGGCGATGCCCGTTGAGCGCAGAACCAACCTCGGTCACGACCTTATCGACCGGGATCTGCTGGGTCGTGGCCCACGCGGTCACCCGCGCCACCTGCCGATCCAGATCAGCTTTCTGATCCGCTGACGACACCCGCGCATACACCGCCGTCCGGCCACGCCGGGCCGTCTCGGCTACCGCATCGCTCACCAGAATGAGCCGACCCACTCGCTGCGCCGCGACCGGCAACAACCCAGCGCGAAACCAGCGATACGCAGTCACCCGTGCCACACCGTTGCGCTCCGCCCACGTCGCCAGATTCATGCTTCCGTTCCTACAGCACACCACCGACAACTACCGACCACTCAACCCGCAACAGCTGGCAACCCCTATCGGAGCACTGTCACGTTATTGACCGGTGTCGCTAGCCCGTAACGGTTCACCGTGGTGGTGCGCCAGGTCGCGGCTCCGCCCAGCTCGGCCAGCCGGGGCAGCCGCCGGCCCTTTTGGCGGGCCGGCCGCGGCGGCCGGTGCGTGGCGGCACCGGGGCGCGCTCACCTACGTATCCTGGTGGTCGGCCCACATCCACCATCCCGGGAAGGACGACAGTGGCGCTGGTCGTGCAGAAGTACGGCGGGTCCTCGGTGGCCGACGCCGACGCGATCCGCCGGGTGGCCGAGCGCATCGTCGAAACGAAGAAAGCCGGCAACGAGGTGGTCGTGGTCTGCTCGGCGATGGGTGACACCACCGATGACCTGTTAGAACTCGCGGCGCAGGTGTGCCCGGACCCGCCGGCGCGGGAACTGGACATGTTGCTGACCGCCGGCGAGCGGATCTCCAACGCGCTGGTGGCGATGGCCATCGAATCGATGGGCTGCCAGGCGCGGTCGTTCACCGGCTCGCAGGCCGGCCTGATCACCACCGGAGCGCACGGCAAGGCGAAGATCATCGACGTCACCCCGGGCCGGCTGCAGGCCGCGCTGAATGACGACCAGGTCGTGCTGGTGGCCGGGTTCCAGGGCGTCAGCCAGGACAGCAAGGACGTCACCACGCTGGGACGCGGCGGTTCGGACACCACCGCGGTGGCGCTGGCCGCCGCGCTCGGCGCCGACGTCTGCGAGATCTACACCGACGTCGACGGCATCTTCAGCGCCGACCCGCGCATCGTGGCCAACGCGAAGCGGCTGGACACCGTCACCTTCGAGGAGATGTTGGAGTTGGCCGCCTGCGGCGCAAGGGTGCTGATGTTGCGCTGCGTGGAGTACGCCCGCCGTTACCACATCCCGATCCACGTCCGGTCGTCGTACTCGGACCGGTCGGGCACCACCATTTTCGGATCGATCAAGGACATCCCCATGGAAGACCCCATCCTGACCGGAGTTGCACACGACCGCAGCGAAGTCAAGGTGACCGTCGTCGGCATCCCCGATCTGCCCGGCTATGCGGCCAGGGTCTTTCGTGCCGTCGCCGACGCCGACGTGAACATCGACATGGTGCTGCAGAACGTCTCCAAGATCGAGGGCGGCAGAACCGACATCACCTTCACCTGCCCGCGCGCGGACGGGCGTACCGCGGTGGCGAAGCTGGAGTCGCTCAAGGACGAGATCGGCTTCAGCGCGGTCAGCTACGACGACCACATCGGGAAGGTGTCGCTGGTCGGCGCTGGCATGCGCAGCCACCCCGGGGTCACCGCCACGTTCTGTGAGGCGCTGGCCGAGGTCGGGGTCAACATCGACCTGATCTCCACCAGCGAGATTCGAATCTCGGTGTTGTGCCGCGATTCCGAACTGGACAAAGCCGTCGTGGCGCTGCACGAGGCGTTCGGCCTCGGCGGCGAGGAGCAGGCCACCGTGTACGCGGGAACGGGGCGCTGATGGTTGCCCTTGGTGTCGTAGGCGCCACCGGCCAGGTGGGCCAGGTGATGCGCACGCTGCTCGACGAACGCGACTTCCCGGCGACCAGCCTGCGGTTTTTCGCCTCGGCCCGGTCGGCGGGACGAAAACTGGCGTTCCGCGGCCAGCAGATCGTGGTCGAGAACACCGAGACCGCCGACCCGTCCGGGCTGGACATCGCGCTGTTCTCCGCCGGTGGCACCGCGTCGCGGGTGCAAGCGCCGCGGTTTGCCGCTGCCGGGGTGACGGTGATCGACAACTCGTCGGCGTGGCGCAAGGACCCGGACGTGCCGCTGGTGGTCTCCGAGGTGAACTTCGACCGTGACGTCACCGGTGCGCTGCCGCTGAAGAAGGGCATCATCGCCAATCCGAACTGCACAACGATGGCCGCGATGCCTGTGCTCAAGCCGCTGCACGACGAGGCGCAGCTGGTCCGGCTGGTGGTCTCGACCTATCAGGCGGTCTCCGGCAGTGGGCTGGCCGGGGTACAGGAGCTGGCCGAGGAGGCCCGGGCGGTCTGCGACGACGCCGAGCAGCTGGTGTACGACGGCGACGCGGTCACCTTCCCGCCACCGAAGACATACGTCGCACCGATCGCGTTCAACGTGGTGGCGCTGGCGGGCGGCTACGTCGACGACGGCAGCGGGGAGACCGACGAAGACCAGAAGCTGCGCAACGAGAGCCGCAAGATCCTCGGCATCCCAGAGTTGGCGGTCAGCGGAACCTGTGTGCGGGTGCCGGTGTTCACCGGCCACTCGCTGTCCATCAACGCCGAGTTCGCCCGGCCGCTGTCGCCGCAGCGCGCCACCGAACTGCTCGACGGCGCGCCGGGGGTGACGCTGGTCGAGGTGCCCACCCCGCTGGCCGCCGCCGGGGTGGACGATTCGCTGGTGGGCCGGATCCGGCGCGACCCGGGGGTGCCGGACGGGCGTGGCCTGGCGCTGTTCGTCTCCGGAGACAACCTGCGCAAGGGTGCGGCGCTGAACACCATCCAGATCGCCGAGCTGCTGGCAGCGTTATGATCCGCGGGTGCGCCCGGCCCCGCTGACCGCCCGCGGGGTTTCGCGGTGTGCGTTGTCGACTGCATCTGCGCTGTATCTTCTTGCCTCACAAGGTGTTCCGGCGGTCAGCGCCGACCCACCGGCGCCGATGCCGATGCCGATCCTGTTCCCGCTGGCCGAGGGGCAGGTGATCAGGATTGGCCCGGTGGCCGGCACCGGAACCGCGACCGGCGACTACGGCATCGGCGCCACCGATCTGTGTGAGTTCGTGGACTTCCCCACCGCGGTGCTGCAGGTCTGCGGGGACAGCTTCGCCGGCCAGGGTGTCGGGTTCGGCGGCTGGTACTCACCGATCGCGCTGCGTGTCGACGGCGAGTCGGTGGACGACCTGGCCGGGGTGCGCTACACCGGGGTCATCGGCGTCCGGCAGCCGCTGCTGTCCGACAAGTCACCGGCCGGGGCATCCCAGCTGCCGGCCGGCGTGGTGCAGATCAATCGGACCAATTACCTCATGGTGACCACCACCAAAATGCTGGTGCCGCAGACCTCGCGACTGGTGAAAGCCGAACCGGCGCAGGGCCTTTGGCAGACCGTACCGGGTTCGGTGCGTGACGGCGCCTATCAGGACGGCCGACAGTCTCAGATCAGCGGCTACTACGACCCGATCCCGGTGCCGGACTCGCCGAGCGGCTGGGTGTACATCGTGGCCGACAACTTCGACCGCAGCGGGCCGGTGGTGCTCTATCGGGCCACACCCGAGGAGTTCACCAACCGGTCGGCCTGGCAGGGCTGGGCGGCCGGGCCCGGCGGCGGCTGGAACAAGCTGCCCACCCCGCTCTGGGACGACAAGGTCGGCGAGTTGAGCGTGCGGCAGATCGACGGCAAAACCGTGCTGTCGTATTTCAACGCCAGCACCGGAAACATCGAGGTGCGGGTGGCCGACCACCCGACGTCACTGGGCAGCGTGCCGGTGACCACGGTGGTGCAGCACGCCGACTGGCCTGAGCCCGCCGAGAGCCTGCCGACACCGTTCGACAACCGGCTCGCGCAGCCCTACGGCGGCTACATCTCGCCCGGGTCCACGCTGGACGAGCTGCGGGTGTTCGTCAGCCAGTGGAACAACAGCGACCC